>JADGAP010000258.1 GCA_015231965.1 Magnetococcales bacterium
GGCGACGGGGCGGTGGAGAGCGGAAAAAAAGGGGGGGGGGGGGGGAAATGCTTCGACTCCCGGAGGAAGGGAGCGGGAATAACCATGAGCCAGGGATGGATTTCGAGGCGAAAAATTTCCCGAAACGCCACGGAAAACGCAAACCCGGCGAAGGAGCATTGGAGCGTCGGTCAAAAATGGATAAACTCATGGGTTCCATGGATATCCTCATTGCAATGGCCCAGGTGAACCCCCACGTGGGGGCGCTGGAGGGCAATCTGGAACGACTGTTGGCGGCGGCCCGGCGGGCTCGCGGGCTGGGCGCGGAGCTGTGCGTCTTTCCCGAGCTGGCCCTCACCGGCTATCCGCCGGAGGATCTGCTGCTCAAGCCCCTCTTTCTCGAACGGCTGGAGGAGGTGGAGCGGCGGTTTCGGCAGGGGTTGGCGTCCATTGGCATCGCGGCGGTTTACGGCAGCCCGCGCCGCGCCCCGGGGGGGTTGCGCAACGCCGCGGTGCTGACGGAAGGGGGGCGGGAATTGGGCTGGGCGGGCAAGCATCGCCTGCCCAACTACGGGGTGTTCGACGAGTGGCGCTATTTCGAGCCGGAATCCCGCTTCGAGCCGCTGACCTGGCGGGGGGTGAAGTGGGGCTTGACCATCTGCGAGGACATCTGGCACGCCGGAGCCCCCAGTTCGGCGCTGGCCGCCGCCGGGGCGCGGGTGCTGCTCAATCTCAACGCCTCGCCCTATCACATCGGCAAGCACCGGGAGCGGGAGGAGATGGTGGCTCGGCGGGCGGTGGAGACCGGTCTGCCGGTGCTTTACGTCAATCAGGTGGGAGGGCAGGACGAGTTGGTCTTTGATGGCGGCTCCTTCGCCCTCAATCCCCCCGCTGTTCCGGGGGGGGAACCAGAGATCGCGGCCCGCATGGCCCTCTTCGAGGAGGGGGTGGCGGTGGTCCGGCTGCGGATCGAGGAGGGGGCTCCGGCCCGCTTCCTGCCCCAACCCGCCCCCGAACGGGAAGAGGCCCCCCGGGAGATCTACCGCGCCCTCTGTCTGGGGTTGCGGGATTACGTGGACAAGAACGGCTTTTCCGGGGTAGTGCTGGGGCTCTCGGGGGGGGTGGATTCGGCCCTCACCGCCGCCATCGCCGTGGACGCCCTGGGTCCGGAGCGGGTCCACGCCCTGATGATGCCCTCGGCCCACACCGCCCAGGAGAGCCTGGACGACGCCGCCGACTGCGCCCGACGGATGGGGATCCCACTGGCCCAAACCCCCATCGGCCCGATGCAGGAGCGGTTTCATCAGGTGCTGGAGGAGGCCTTTCCCGGTTTGATGGCGGGGGTGACGGAGGAGAACGTCCAACCCCGCATCCGGGCGACGCTGCTCATGGCCCTTTCCAACCGGCGGGGCTGGCTGCTGGTGACCACCGGCAACAAAAGCGAGGTCAGCACTGGCTATGCCACCCTTTACGGCGACATGGCCGGGGGCTTTTCCGTCCTCAAGGATTTGCTGAAGGAGGAGGTCTACCGGCTGTGCGAGGCGCGTAACGCCTGGGCCGAGGTGGAAGGGCAAGAACCCCCCATCCCCCGGCGGGTGATCGACAAACCCCCCAGCGCCGAACTCCGCCCCGGGCAGCAGGACACCGACTCCCTGCCGCCCTATCCGGTGCTGGACCCCATTTTGCGCCTCTATGTCGAGGAGGAGCGGAGCCCGGAGGAGATCGCCGCCCTGGGTTTCGACCGGGAGACGGTGATCCGGGTGGCGCGGCTGGTGGATGGCAACGAATACAAACGACGCCAGGCCTGCCCCGGGGTGCGCATCACCCGCCGGGCCTTCGGCAAGGATCGGCGCTACCCTATCACCAACGGTTTTCGCGCCGGATGAGCCGGAAGGGATAAGGTCCACATGATCGACAGGGGCGACAGGATCCGACGAACGAGGAACCCCCTACCGGCGTGGCTGCTGACGGCGGCGCTGCTGGCGGCGGGATGCGCCCCGCCCCCCGGAGGCGAAAACCGCGGCCGCCCCCCGGACCCCAACGCCTTCGATATTCAAATGTATAAGGCCCGGGCCTACCAGGAGCGGAACAATCCGGAGATGGCCCTGCAAGCCTTGCTGGAGGCCCGCCGCCTGGAACCGACCAACGTGGAGGTGACCATCCAGTTGGGACGGATTTACGACATGATGGGGCGCAAGGAGCAGGCCCTGCTGGCCCTGGAGCAGGCCGTCGCCATCCGCCCCGGAGACGCCGTCCTGACCCATGATTACGGGGTGGCGCTGTTCAAGATGGGGCGGTTGGACGAGGCGGCGGCGGTTTTTCTCAAGGTGTTGAAAGATCCGGCATTCCCAACACCCGAGGACGCCTATTACAATTTGGCCCTGGTTGTCAAACAGCAGGGCGACGAGCCCGGCATGGTGGAAAAGTTGCACGCGGCGTTGCGCGTCAATCCGACCCATGTGTTGTCCCACGAAGCCCTGGCCAACCATTTCGTCGGCTTGGGGCGGCAGGAGGAGGCGCGCCGTCATTGGCTGGCGGCGCTGGACGCGCGGCAGAACGATCCGGCGCTGCTGGAAAAGGTGGCGGAAACCTATCTGCGGGAACATCGCATGGAGGAGGCGCGGACGTTGTGGCAGCGGATCGTCGCCACGGCACCCTCCACGGAGTACGCACGGCGCGCTCACGCGCAATTGGCGCTCACCGGCTCGACGCCGGATGGCATGATGGAAACGCCGGGGGAGGCCCGATGAACGAACCCAAGGGTGAGTTGACCGAGGAGCCGCAGGATGCGGCGAAAGTGGCGCAGTCGTTGCGCAAGGCCGCCCCCTCCCCAACGTCGCCAGCGGTGCCGACGGTCGCCGTCCCCCTGACGGAATTTGGCGTGGGCGCGGCGTCGGTGGGCGCGGCCCTGCGCAAGGTGCGGGAGTCCCAGGGGCGCACCCTGGAGGAGTTGGCCCGCAAAACCCGGATTCGCGCCTCGATCCTGGAGTCCATCGAACGCGGGGCCACCGATCAATTGCCCGAGGAGGCCTTTACCCTCGGATTTCTCAAGCTCTACGCCCGTCAGTTGGGCCTGCCCGAGCAGGAGGTGGCCGAACGCTATCGCGCCTCCCTCAAGCATCGCGAGGAACACGCCTCCATCGCCGCGCCGGAGACCTCGCGGCAGCGCCCCGGCAAGTGGCTGGCGCTCCTCGGCCTGGGATTGCTGGGGGGAGGGTACGCCTATCACGAGGAGTTGCTGACGCGGTGGCCGTTCCTCGATCCCCACGCCGTCGCCCCGGTTGAAACCGCCTCCCAGGCGTTGGAACCCCGTTCCGATGCCGGGCGCGAGGCCCCGCCGCCCCCTGACGAATCCAGCGCCGCCGCGACGGGTCGGAGCGACGGCCCCCGTTTTG
>JADGAP010000259.1 GCA_015231965.1 Magnetococcales bacterium
GTTCCTGGTGTGCAGATCTTAAAATGAATAGATTGAGATTATTCACCAATAAATTAAAATTTACTGGTGAATATTGCAATTCCATTTGAAAATTGCACCTATCGTCAAGCGGTGCCTGGGTTATGCAACCAACTTCTCAACCACGAAAACGTCATTCCCGCGAAGGCGGGAATCCAGGGGGTGGGGGAGGGAAATGCAGAGATCGTTACGAGGAACCAAGCCCCTTTCCGTTTGTTTGTAGGTAGCCCTCCACCTATCGGCTTTCCTGGATTCCCGCCTTCGCGGGAATGACGGGCGTAAATTCTTTAGCTGGCAATGTTCAAAACTGGTTTGGAATTCCTATAATGCCCTCTCTCCACCGGGGGAGGGGGAAGGTTCGCCACCCAGAGGTTGAGCGAGGTGCCTCTTGACATGAAACGGGTTCGACCATGACCCCGGAGCAATTTTGCCGCGAACAGACCCTGCGCGCCCACTCCAGCTTTCTGTCGCCGTTCTTCCTGCTGGAGCGGGAACCGCGGCGGGCGGCCTTCGCCCTCTATGCCTTCTGCCGCACCGTCGACGACATCGTGGACAGCGGGCTGCATCCCGAGGTGGCGGAGGCCAAGCTGGGGTGGTGGCACCAGGAGTTGGTCCAGGCCTTCGCCGGGGAGCCGCACCACCCGGCGGCGGTGGAGCTGGCCGAGGCGCGTCGCCGCTTCGAGCTGCCGGTGGAGCCCTTTTTCGCGGTGTTGGAGGGGATGGCCATGGATCTGCGCCAGACCCGCTACCCCACCCTGGAGGCCCTGGAGGGGTACAATCGCCGGGTGGCGGTGGCGGTGGGAGAGGCGTGGCTCGCCCTCACCCAACCCGAGACCCCCCTGGCCTGGCGGGAAAAGCTCGCCTGGCATTTGGGGCAGGGATTCCAACTGACCAACATCGCCCGGGACGTAGCGGAAGACGCCCGCCTGGGTCGGGTCTATCTCCCCGAAGACTGGCTCGCCGAAGCGGGAACCTCTCCCGACGAGGTGCTGGCCGGGCGCTGGGAAAAACTCCCCCCGGTGTTGCGCCGTCTGTCGGAGGTCGCCTTGCGGCACTACGCCCAAGCCGAGCCGCTGTGGGTCGGACGCCGCCGCCGCTGCCTTCCCCCCCTGGCCATGGCCGAACTGTATCAAGCCCATCTGCAACGATTGCGGCGGCGGGATTTTCGGGTGGAAGATCCCCCCGGTCGCCTCTCCCGCTGGCGGCAAGGGGCGCTGCTGATCAAATCCCTGGGTCGCGCCTGGCTCGACCGCCCCGTCCCCGCCGGTGGGGAGTCTCCACACGGGTGAAGTTTCCCCTTGATCCGGCGAAATGCAACTTATTCAGCAGAATCAAGTAACATTTGTAACAGTTCTTCTTTTTTCCTAAAAAAAATCCGATAATCCTCCTATCTCGCATTGCATCAAAAAGATCTCCCCCGTGGGGGGCGTTCTATCCGCTGTTTTTGCGTGGAATATGCAAAGAGAACTTGACCCTTTCGCGCGAGGGGAATAACATGAGCGCGATTGACAAGGCGCGAGTGTAAAAGCAGCATGGGAAGCGCCTGTCGAGGCGCCAAGGAAGGGCTTTCAGGAGTGGAAGCAGTTCGGGAGGACTGGGGGGGGCAGGGCCGACAGGACGCTCCCGCGGGGTCGCCTCAACGCCATGTCCAGCCGTTCACTCTCCGCGACGGAATGAACCAATCGTACAAGACTCCCTCACAAAGACAACGCTTTACAGGAGAAGACGCATGTTCGGAATGAACAAGTACCTGGGGAACCGCTCCCGTGAAAAGGGCTTCACCCTGGTGGAAATGGCCATCGTCCTGGTGATCATCGGGTTGATCATCGCCGCCGTGTCGATCGGCAAGGACGCTCAGCGCAACGCTGAGTACAAGAAGATCATGAACAAGTTCGTCTTCGGCTGGAAAGAGGCCTACAACCAGTACTACGAGCGCGTCGGCTATGTCTGCCACGACAGCGGCGGTGCCAATGCGGCCACCGGCAATATCGCCACCGCCGACAACCCCATGCTGAACACCTCCTGCGGCACCCCCACCCTGGATGGGGCGGGCGTCAAGGTTCCCGCCGGCACGGAAGCTGGTAACAACTACGAAGCCATCTACCAGTACTGGGATCAATCCGGTAACGGTCACCGTCTGCAACTGACCTTCATCAACCCCGGCACGTCCACCACCGGTACCGCTCTGGTGGGCAACGTGATGCAGATCAACGATATCACCCTGCGCTTGGCCCAGATGATCGACTTGGCCGTCGATGGCAAGGCTTCCGCCGCGGAAGGCCTCTTCCGTTGCAGCCAGGAAACCAACGTCGTCAGCGCCGATGAAGTCGTGGAAGACGCTGCCAGCATGACCTGCGACTGGAAGATGGACAACTAAGTTAGTCGCCGCGTCAAGCCCGGAGCATCGGGCGCGCCAAAGCTAGAGAAGAACAAAACCCCGGCCGCAAGGTCGGGGTTTTTTCGTGGGCGGGCCGCCGGGATCGGGTGAGAATGCGATTGACCGCGTTTTCCCAAGGGACTAGAATGATATCATCAAGATATCATGCCGAGGAGGGGGGCCATGGGACAGATTCTGGTACGAAGCGTGGACGATGAAGTGCTTGCAATCTTGCGAATGCGCGCCGCCATCCGAAAAGTTTCCATGGAGCAGCAAATCCGGGAAATTTTGGCCGAGGCGGCCCGCCCCGACGCGGAGGAACTGGTCGCCGAGGCGGAGGCCATCGCCGCCATGTCCCGGCCCTCGAAGCTTCCTCCCGCCGAATTTTTGATTCGGGAGGATCGGGATGCCGAGGATGATCCTTATCGTTGATGCCAGTGTGGCCTGCAAATGGTATCTCCACGAAGAAGGGAGCAACTTGGCCATGGCGCTGCTGAAAAGCGGCCCCGAGGTGATCGCCCCTGATTTGATCTTCGCCGAGGCGGGAAACGTGTTGTACAAGCATCTGCTCGATGGAACGTTTCCCCCGGATCGAATTCCGCAAGTCGCGGCTCATCTGCGGCGCACCCTCCGAGAGGTTGTTCCAAGTCTGGATTTGTTCTCTTCCGCCGTTGAATTGGCGGCCGCCTTGCGGCATCCCATCTATGATTGCTTTTATCTGGCGTTGGCCCAGCGCGAAAAGGCCCCGCTGATCACCGCTGACCAACGATTGCTGAACAAGCTGAAGAACCAGGATTGGGGAGGCCGGGCGCTGTCGCTCCAGGAATGGAGCGCGATGGATGGTCCCCCGAAATTGCCGATATAGTCATTCCAAATAAGTTTTACACATTGCCAGCCAAAGATTTTACGCTCGTCATTCCCGCGAAAGCGGGAATCCAGGGAAGCCAATAGGAG
>JADGAP010000025.1 GCA_015231965.1 Magnetococcales bacterium
CCACCCCCCCCTTCGAGGCGCTTTTGCTTTACCGCGAGGCAGGACGCCGAGCCAGGACTTGCGCACACGAACCAAGCCGATGCGCCGCCGGGCAGGACGCCCGGCTGTCGCCCCCGCGGAGGTTCGGCCACCAACCGCGCCAGGGACGGCGCGGCCCCAGCGAAGCCCCCCCAGGGGGCGTCGGCCAGCGAACCAAGCCCATGCGCCGCCGGGCAGGATGCCCGGCGGTCGCCCCCTCGGACAATGTCGGGCGAGGCAGGACGCCGAGCGGCCAGCGGCCAGGAGGGCCGCACCACGCGAGGCAGGACGCCGAGCCTCGGACCCAGTAGCACGAACCAAGCCGCCGCGGGGCCGGGCAGGACGCCCGGCAACGCCTCTGACCAACTGTGGTTCCCGGGCCAGGGATGGCCCGGGCGCGGCTTTGCATAATTAGTGTTATGCGATTTGCGGAGCGATGGCCGAAGGCCCTTGAGCGGAGCAAGTCGCATAACACTAATTATGTACCCGGAGGGCTCCGAAGCCGCGCATTCAGCCCCGTTGGCCAGGGATGGCCAATGGGGCGTACCTTGGGAGGGGCAGGACGCCCCGACGCGGAACCTTGCCCACAGGCAACCCTCCGGGCGCTCTGAATTGCCTGTGGGCAAGGACGACCACGAACCAAGCCCGTGTGCGCCGGGCAGGACGCCCGGCGCACCCCTGAGGAGGTGGTCGCCAGCATTGGCGGGCTTGGCGCGGGCGACGTGCCACCCGCGCTACCGGCTGGAGTGTGCGAGAAACCCGGCGCGGGTGGCGCGGCGGCTGCCTCCAAACCCCAGCCGATGCGAGTTTTTCACGGAGCAGGGAAAGGCTGCGGAAGGTGTTCCAACGATGAACCCTGAATATCTGACGATTCTATCTGCCAACGGATGATTTGCGAGTGGCCATGGAGTTCCAAAGCTTGGTGGCCCGCTGGCCAGCTTCCGGATCGGAGTCGGGCAACCAGCGGCCGTACCGCATTCGGATCATGCCCCAGTCGGTGTGCCCCATCTGATGGGCCACCCACATGGGGGACTCGCCAGCCGAGAGGAGCATGGAGGCGAAGGTGTGCCGGGTGTGGTAGGGCGAGCGATACCGCACCCCAGCATTCTTCAACGTCTGCCGCCACGCCCTCCGGATCGGCGCGTCGGAGGCCCAAGGCTGACCGGTCTTTGGATCGTGGAAGACCTCCCGGCGCAAAAGCCTGGTGAAGGGCTCGATGAGCTTGAGGGCCTCCCGCGCCGGAGACAACAGGGCCAGCCGTCGTTGACCGGCGGCGGTCTTTGGATCGGCGGTTTCGCCCCGGGTGCGGGAGCGTCGAATCCAGACGCACCCGGCGTTGAAGTCCACGTCTTCCCAGAGCAGGGCGATTTGCTCGCCGGTGCGCAAGCCGCTCCAGGCGGCGAACTGGACCCACGCCTGCAAGCGAGATTCCCAGGCGGCGGCCTCGATGACCCGCCGCAACTCGACGGGGGAGAGGGGGTCGGGCTCCTCTTTGACCACCTTGAGGTTGCGGATTCTGCCGGCCAGGTCTTTTTCGATCTCCTCGTCGAGGAAGGCTTCCCGCAGCACCGAGCGAAGCGGGATGAGGAGGTTGTTGACCCGTTTGTTGCCGCAGGGCAACCCGGCCACCCACTCCCGCACGACCCGGGGCGTCACCTGATCCAACGGCAGATGGCCCAACCCTGGCGTGATCCGACTTCGGATGGCCGACTGATAATCCAACCACGTGGACAGCTTCAACGACCTTCTCTGACTGGCCAGCCAGAGTTCCAACCGCACGGCCAACGTTTCCATGGCAAACCCCTGACGATGGAGCCCCCTCCATCAAGGGTCATGCCTGCTGCCGTGCCATGCCTCGCTGATGGATTCGTTCCAAGGTGGCTTGGAGTTTGGGATCGGAGACGTTGGGCTGCCAATCGGCGGGGGGGCCGCTGGGGCCGACACTGGCGCCGGCGGCCTTCGCCTCGGAGAGTTGGGCGGCTCGTTTACCGGCGGCGGCTCGCCGATCCGCGACCCCCACCCCGAGTTCGGGGGAGAAGTCGGTTCGTTTGACCATCGACCGGAGGTAGCCCAACGGGTTGGCGACTTGGGCATCCAGTTCGATGCGGCCTTGCAGCTCGTCCAGCAACTCCTGGGCTTGGGGGTTCCCTTTCAGCAACTTCGAGGCGGCCTCTCGTTGGCTGTAGGTGAAGGAGGCGGGGAAGATGAGCCCCTGGGGTGGGGGTTCTTGCTTTTCTTCCTCAAAGGCAAACCCACCACCCCCACCACCCAAGAATTCGTTCTCGTCGTCGAACTGTTCAACGACGATGGGTGCCTGTGGTTGTGGTTGTGGTTTCTTTTCTTTTAGAGGGGGGGGGGGGGGGGAAAGCGGCGAGAGAATGGAAAGGCTGATGATGTCCACGTGGTCATCGCCATGAAGCAGGGCCTTGGCGTTGATCCGGATCAAGTCGAGGTCTTCGAGGATGCCCAGCAGCTTTTGCACGAACTTGGGGGAGGTGCGGAGTTCCTTGGCCAGCCAGCGGACGGAACAGACGAGGGGGGCTTGGTTGGCGTGTTCGGCGGCGAGGCCCTGGAGGATGCACCAGGAACCCCAGCCTTTCATGCCGGTGGCATCGATGAGCAAATGGGCGTCGGGTGATCGGTGGGCGGAGGTGCCGAGGGGGAACCAGAAGGTGGGGCGGGGAGGGGTTGGAACGGCTTGGCGGGGCTGTGAATAGGCGTGGGGGGATTGTGGCGCGTGGGGATAGGACATGGCGCATCTCCGGTTGCAAATGTGAAGCCCAACGCCGCTTCTCAAGGCTTTGTCGGGCTGGGAACTCGGTGTCCGGGGGTTGAGAACCCACCGGAGAGAGGGCGCCACTCGTTACCTGCTGGCCACCCCGGACACCGTGTGCTGAGGCACGGTATCGAAGCCGATTGTGCCCCAGCGAACCCACCAATTGCAACCGTCTATCTGACTTTTTTGCAGCCGCTATCTTACCATATCTGACTGATGACGCCCAACCCTTAACCCATTGAAAAGAGGGGTTGGTGGAGGTGGCGGGAGTTGAACCCGCGTCCGAAATAAGTACCGAACTCCGAGGAATTACGACCATCCGCCAACCGTTCAGATCGCTCATCCGTCTCAGGCTGGCAGGATGAACGAACCCCCGTTACCTCGGAGTACTGGAGATCCTTTTATTTCAACCGGCGTCTCTCTTTCCGGCTCGACCCCGCCTCATCAGCTCCTGTTGCCGGGTCCGGGTCAGGACCCCGCTGTCACCGCTGCTTACGCAGCGGCAACAGCTTCGCCGTAGAATTCGTCGTTGGCGTTTGTAGTTTTTGGCCCATTACGGCGGTTCCATGCCGGGTCGCCTCGTAAGCTTTTCCCCACCCCGTCGAAGCCGTTTCACCCCCATTCTTCAACGTCCTTATGAAAACACGGTTGGGGTTAAAACGCAACCGGAATGATGACGCGTTGCGGCATGGCTCAATATACTAATCCGTGCATCAGTATGTATACTATGATGAAATTTCTGCATGGACAAACTCGACGGACGTAAAATATCGCATGAAGCCTTGGAAGAGTCCCCCGAAAGAACCTCGTTCGCTCCGCGATGCGATCTGCCGTCCACGGAGTCTGCCGGGGCGACTTGAGCTGGTTGCGGGGCGATTTTGCGGGTAACGGACCTGTTTTTACCTCAAGATGAGGGGATTCCTCCCCTTTAACGCCGCCTTTTGGGCCATTTCCGGCGATTTTTCCAGCAATTGGGCGCAACTGTAGCGTAGAAACCGCTTCACGTTGCAGGCCAGGGCCTTCAGCCGCACACTCTGCCGTGCCGCAACTCCGTAAAGCACCTCTTCCTCCAAGCGTCTCGCCACCTTGGACAGCCCGGCAGAGACATTCCCCGAAAATCGCCCCATCAGGGCGCGCAACTTGCTCGCAGTTTGGGCTATCATGATCCGGGGCCTCCTCTGGCTGGCGTTGGATTTCCTGGCTTCGCAACCGGAATCCTACCCCGCCGGGGAGTGCCCCGCACTGCCAAAAAGTTTCCCAAAATTTGCCCGTTCCACTTGCGAATCAATATATTAACCTGTCAAATCATGCCGTTCCGACCGGCTGCCCCTGAATTTTGGGGAAAGGCCTGGCAGAACGCCGCTTGAACATGAACCGCTGCGGCCTTACCGCCCTTGTTCCTTCGGTGCCCTCGGACGCCCTCGACACGGGGCTGATCTGCCTCGTGACGCTGATGCGCCTGATGGGGCTGCCGGTGGATCCGGACGCCCTGCGCCACCGCTTCGCCCCAAACCGCCATCCGGGATCGGATCATGGGCCAATTGGCCCAACGTCACCCCGGCTACGGCTGGGAGCGCAACCAGGGCTACCCCGCCCCGGAACACCTGGCGGCGCTGCAAACCCTGGGGATCACCCCCGAACACCGACGCACCTTCGGCCCGGTGAAACGGCTTCTGGCAACGGAATCCGGGCTTTTCCTCTCCGCGACGGGCTCTGGGTGATCCGTCCATGGAAAATACCGGCATCGGCGTCGATCCCACCACCCGAACCATGCGCCGCATGGCCGCCAAACCGTTGAAGTAGGTGGAAGCCAATATCAAGCGGGACATCAAGGAGTTGGAAATCCGGTTGGAAGCCCGCATCACCACGGAGAGCGCCACGCTACGCAAGGAGATCGCCGAAACCAAGGCCGATTTGATCAAGTGGATGGTGGGCTTGGCGGTGGCCCAACTCAGTTTGGTGGGGGGGCTCCTTCTCGCCATTCTCCGGGCGATTCCCGCCGCCCATTGAAGACGTTGATGGGGGCGTTTGGGCTGACCGCCCCGTATGTCGTGGAACGCATGATGATATAAGATATTGACAATGTTTTTGTGATGCGCCGGATCTCCCCCCCCCCTTTCTCTCTCCAAGTGGGAGAGAAAGGGGGGGGGAAGGGGGCGTCAGTCGACGGATTTGGCGAGGGCGTCGTGGGGCGCGGGGGCGGCGGGGGGACTGAGAACCGGAGCGGCAGTCGGCTCTGGGGCGGGCTCAGCCGTCTGGGCGAGGAGGGCTGTTGAGACAAACTTGTTTCCGAGATCCAGGGCGAACCAGTCAATGCGCCGGGTCAAGTACATGGTGATGGTCAACAGGAGGAACAACAGGAGGGTTCCGTTGAGTAGGGCGGACTCCTCTTGCAACAGGATGAAATAGAGGGAGGCGTAAAGCACCGTCAGCAGCAGAACCAGAATCAGGGCCAGGGGATTGCTGTTGAGCATGGCGCGGGAGTACCCCCCCACCAACAGCGTCACCGCCGCTGCGGCCACAGCGTAGGCCAGGCCAAAGGATGAGTGTTCGGAAATAGCCAGAAGAAGCAGATAAAACATCACGATGGCCAATCCCGCCAGGAGATATTGCACGGTGTGAATGCGCTTATCGGTAAGCATCTCCATGAGGAAAAAGGCGAGAAAAGCGGCGGCGATAAACAACACGGCGTATTTGGCGGTGCGGGTGATCTGCTGGTAATGGTTTGCCGTCTGGATGAGGGAGACGCCAAAAAGCGCGTTGGCGGGGGTGAACTCCTCGGCCACCCATTCTTGGGGATAGTCACGGTTGAGGTGAAAAACCTGCCACTGGGCCTTGAATCCCTCCGGGCTGATTTCACGATTCACGGGCAGAAAGTTCCCTTCAAAACTGGGGGAAGGCCAGGGAGAGGTGAGGGAGAGGGTGGTCTCCTTGCCCACCGGGGCGAAGGAGAGACCGCCATTGCCATTGAGATCCAAGGCGAAGGCGAAGGTGGCGGGCTCGACCGGTTCGCTCAGGGGGAGGGGAAAGGTCACTCCAGAGCGGACCATCTTTTGCGCCCGGGAGCCTGGTTCGGCATGAATGGTTTTCTGATTCCATTGCAGATCGACGGCGTTGCGAATTCCCTTGAGGTGGGAGACGCCAAGGGTCAGGAAGGCGTCCTTCCACAACACCTTATGAACCGACACTCCAGTGGGATTGATTCGGATGGCGGGAAATCCGCCGCTGACCTTCAACGAACTTTGATGCAGGATGAAGGTGAAAATACCCCGCTTGCGAGTTTCGGGCTTCATTTCGCCCGTGATGGACAATTTGTCCGGCAGAAAATGGGCCCACTCCATGACCTCGCGGTTTGGCAAGGCGTTGTTCGGGTCGGATTTATGTTGAGACAGGTAGGTGAAGGGGACGGAGAGAATGGGGCCAATGACCTGTTGAGGGCCTCCCCATGATTTTTCCAATTCATGGGCGGAGATCTGTTTTCGCGCCTCGCGCTCCGTGATGACGTCGCTGATCATTCCTTTTGGAATCATCAGCAACAGGGCCAGCAAGGCCACGACCAAGAGCTTGGCCCCGGTGGAATTCAAGTTGAACGTCGACATGTCGCACTCTCCTGGCGGTCGCGCCGCCTTGTCTCAAATAGGTTGCGCTGGAGTAAAAAAAGTGGAGTCGGCAAGGGTTGGGTTATTGTTTGCGTTGGCGGCGGTCGGCGATGGGCAGGCCCAGCTCCTGGGCCAGGGGGACCGCCTTTTCCGGGGCCATGGTGTTGAGAATTTTGGCGGCGTTTTTTTCCGAGAGGGTTTTCAGCACCTTGATGGCGGTGGGTTTGGTCAACTCCTGGAGCTGTTCGCCGGCGGCCCTGGGTTTCATGCCCGAATAGATTTTGGCCAGCTTGGCGATGTTGGCGTCGTCGAGATCCTTCTCCTTGGTCAGATCCTTTTCGATGGCCTGGCGCAACTCCTCCAGGGCCTTGATGCGTTTGTCGATCTTGACTTCCAGCAGTTTGAGTTCGTTTTCCCGCAACTCCAGCCAGCGGATGCGCTCGTCCAGTTCCAACCGCTTTTTTTCGAGACTTTCCAACAGTTGGAAGGGATCCTTGAGGGGGTCCACCAGATCGACGGGACGGGAATCGGCGGGCTTGGCGCTCTCTCCGGCGGGTTGGGCCGCGCCCTTGGATTCACCAGCCGCGGCGTCGGCCTTGCCGTTGTTACCTTTCGCCTCGCCCTTGGCCTCGGCGGCGAGGGCGTGGAGGGGCGTCGCGGCGGTCAACCATGCCGCCATCGCCGCCATCGCCGCCCTTCCCGCCATCGCCGACCACCCGGGGGTCCGCCGTCCGTTCAAGCCGCCCATGCCGCCTCCCTCACCCCATCAACCTCCGCCCGGATCGCCGGAGCAACGCCCTCACTCCCCGCCGGTCCGCAACGCCAAGGCGTGGCGCGCCCCGGAACGGTCATCCCGCACCTTGGCCTCTCGCCGCTCCTCTTCCACGTTCAACCGTTTCCCTTCCGACTCTTCCATCCGTTCCACCTGTTTCATGCGCACCCGCGCCTCGCTCCAGGCGGTCATGGCCTTGGCCAGAAGCTCCTCCTCCTGGCGGATGTGCTGCTCGTTTTGTCGCAACCGCCACGCCTGGCCCTCGTAATACTCCTCGTAGAGCCCCGGAGGCAGGCGTTGTCCGGAAAGCGGCAGGTCGTGCAGCGCTTCGGCCCGCCCCTGGGCGGTCTCCTGTTGCATCCGGTCCGCCTGTTGCCGCAGTTCGGCGATGCGGCTCTGGATCCGCCCCACTTCCAACGCGGCGGCCTCCTCTTGCAGCTTGCGCAATTCCGTCATGCGGGAAAATCGATTCACCGCTCCCTCCGACCGTTCCCGGGATCGCTCCGCGCGGGATGGGAATTTATCGCCTTTTACCATACACTATTCCCAACGAGAAATCAGAGGGGGAAGCGCGGGGGTGACGGCGGGCGCGGTTTCGGCGCTTTCGTGGGGCGGGTGGGGAGCGGACGGATGAATGGACGGCGGTGGATGACGGCGGCGCTGGCGCTGCTGACGGTGATGGCGGTGGGGTTCGCCGTGTCGGGCGAGGGACGCCGGGGCCGACAACCCCCCAAGCCGGAGATCCGCGTGGTGACCGATCCAGAGGTGGAGGATCTGCTCAAGGAGATCGGGGCACCGCTGACCCTGGCCGCCGGACTGCCGGAGGGGCGGGTGCGCTATCACGTCATTCTCGACAGCCGACTCAACGCCTTTGCCCTGCCCAATCAACGCATCGTGCTGCACAGCGGCCTGTTGCTGGCGGCGGCGGGGCGGGATGAACTGGCGGCGGTGATGGCCCACGAAACCGCCCATCTGGCGGCGGGGCATCACATTCAGATCAAGGGGATCATGCGGGGCATTTCGCTGCAAACCCTGGCGGCCATGGCGGTGGGGGTGGCGGCGGGTTTGGCGGCGCGCAACTCGGACATCACCTCGGCGGCGATGATCGGCGGTTCGGCCTCGGGCCAGTCGATGCTGTTGGAGGAGCTGCGGCGCAAGGAGACCCAGGCCGACCGGCTGGGGATCATGTATCTCTCCCGGGCGGGGTTCGACCCCATGGGGATGCCGGGCTTTCTCGAACGGCTCAACCGGGAGAGCCGTCTGCAAGGGATGCCCCCGCCCTATCTCCTGACCCATCCCATGAGTTCATTGCGCTTGACCGAGGCCAAGGATCAGGCCGAGGCCACCCCGCCGGAAACCCCCCTGCTCAACACCGACGCCCTCCGTCTGGAGCGGGTGCAGGCCAAGTTGTTGGCCCACACCACGGAGGATCCGGCAGAGGCGGAGGCGGAGTTCAGGCGACGCCTGGTGGAAAAACCGACGGATTTGGCGGCCCGTTACGGCTTGGCCCTGGCCCTGGGCAATGGGGGCGAGCAGGCGGAAGCGGAAAAACGGCTCACCGCCTTGATCCAGGAGACGGGGGGGGATCCCCACATGCTGCGGGAGCGGGGGCTGGCCCGACTGGATTTGGGGGATCTCAAGGGAGCCGAGGCGGACACCCGGGCGGCCTTGACCAAACTGCCGGACCATCCGGATCTGCGCTATCGGCTGGCCTTCGTGCTGCATCAGGGCGGGCGTCAGGACGAGGCGGCGCAACTGCTCCACCGTCTCACCCTCGAGGAGCCGGAGGAGGCCCGCTATCTCTATCTGTTGGGCATGGTGGAGGGCAAACGGGAGCGGGTCGGACCCAGCAATCTCGCCTTGGCCCGCTACCATCGCGGGCAGTTGTCCCGGGAAAAGGCCATCTGGCACTATAAACAGGCGATCAAGCACCTCCCGGAAGGGTCCGGCGATCGGCAATCGGCCATGCAAGAGATGGCCGAACTGGAGCAAGGCCCGAAAAATTTGGGCGAGTGATTCCGTCCAACGGGGTGAGCGGCGCGGAAGGATGCTTTTGTTGATGTCCTCCCCCGGTCAAGTGGATTAATATACCGTCCCCTGGTCGATTTTTCTCCTCTCGCATCGGGAGGCCCCTTGGGGGCGGATCGGCGCGGCAGCGCCCCCGCCCTGCGGTCCATCCCGGAGTTTTTTCAAGAAAGTGAACGACATGGAACTGGCGGATACACTGATCGAGCGCATCAAGGAGCGGCGAGCCCTCATCGGCGTGGTGGGGTTGGGCTACGTCGGACTCCCCCTGGCCATGGCCTTCGCCGACCGGGGATTCCGGGTGCTGGGCTTCGACCTGGACCCCGACAAATGCACCGCCCTGATGGCTGGACGGAGTTACATCAAGCACATCTCCGATCAACGGGTGGGGCGGTTGCTGGAGTCGGGGCTGTTCGAGGCCACCCACAGCCTGGAGCGGTTGGACGAGCCCGACGCCATCCTGATCTGCGTACCCACTCCGCTCAACGCCCACCGGGAGCCGGACCTCTCCTATGTTCTCAACACCGGACGGGCCATCGCCCGGCGGCTGCGGCGGGGATGTCTGGTCTGCCTGGAAAGCACCACCTATCCCGGCACCACCGACGAAACCCTGCTGCCGGTGCTGGAAAAAGGGAGCGGCCTCAAGGCCGGGGTCGATTTTTTCCTCGCCTTCTCCCCCGAGCGGGAGGATCCCAACAATCCCGACTACGAAACCACCACCATCCCCAAGGTGGTGGGGGGGTTGACCCACCACTGTCTGCGCGTGGCCGACGCCCTCTACGGCTTGGTGGTGGTGCGCACCGTCCCCGTCTCCTCCACCCGGGTGGCGGAGGCGAGCAAAATTTTGGAAAACACCTACCGGGCGGTCAACATCGCCCTGGTCAACGAATTGAAGGTGCTTTTCGACCGGATGGGCATCGACGTCTGGGAGGTGATCCACTCCGCCCGCACCAAGCCTTTCGGCTTTCACGCCTTTTATCCCGGTCCCGGACTGGGGGGGCACTGCATCCCCATCGACCCCTTCTACCTCACCTGGAAGGCCCGGGAGTACGACGTCCCCACTCGCTTTATCGAGCTGGCGGGGGAGGTCAACAGCTCCATGCCCTATTTTGTCGTGGAAAAGTGCCGCGAGGCCCTCAACGCCCGGCGCAAAAGCCTCAACGGGGCGCGGATCCTGCTGTTGGGCGTGGCCTACAAGAAAAATATCGACGACTATCGCGAGAGCCCCTCCTTCAAGTTGATCCGGCTGTTGAGTCGGCAGGGGGCGGAGGTGGACTATCACGACCCCCACGTGGCCCGTTGCACCGGCATGCGCCACTATCCCGAAATCAACCTTTCGTCGGTTCCCCTGACCCCCGAGGCGTTGGCCGAGCGGGACTTGGTGCTGGTCGCCACCGACCACGACGCCGTGGACTACCCCATGATTTTTCAACACGCCAAGCTTATCGTCGACACCCGCAACGTTTTTGCCGCGCGGGAGTTGATTGGGGACAAAGTGGTCAAGGCGTAACATCGCGCCGACTCGTCCGCCCAGGGGAACCGCCGTGGAACGCACCGGACTATTCGCCCAGAAGGTTCTGGTCATCGCCGAAGCGGGGGTGAACCACAACGGTTCGCTGGAAACCGCCCTGCGCATGGTGGAGGTCGCCGCCGAGGCGGGGGCCGGGGCGGTGAAGTTTCAAAGCTTCCACGCCGGGCGACTGGTGCATCGCGCCGCCCCCAAGGCCGCCTATCAACTGCGCTACACCCAGGCCGCCGAGAGCCAATACGAGATGCTCAAGCGGCTGGAACTGGACGCCTCTTCCCAGCGTCAGTTGGCCTCCCGCTGCCGGGAGTTGGGCGTCGGCTTTCTCTCCAGCCCCTTCGACCTGGAGAGCCTCGCCTTTCTGGTGGATGAGCTGGACGTGGAGGCGATCAAGATCCCCTCCGGCGAGATCACCCATGGCCGTCTGCTGTGGGAAACCGGACGGAGCGGCAAACCGTGCCTCCTCTCCACCGGCATGTCCACCCTGGACGAGGTGGCGCAGGCCTTGGGGGTGTTGGCCTTTGGCTACATTCAAAGCCCCCACCCCCCCTCGCCGGAGGCCTTTGCCGAGGCGCTGCACTCCGAGGCCGGCAGTTGGGCGGTGCGGCGGCACGTCACCCTGCTCCACTGCACCACGGAATATCCCGCCCCCTTTCACGAAACCAACTTGCGGGCCATGGACACCCTGCGGGCCGCCTTCGGGACTCCGGTGGGGCTTTCCGATCATACCGAGGGGATCGCCGCCGCCCTGGCCGCCGTGGCCCGGGGGGCGGTGGTGGTGGAAAAACATTTCACCCTCGACCGCAACCTGCCCGGACCCGATCACAAGGCCTCCCTGGAGCCCCCCGAGCTGGCCCAACTGGTGGAGGGGGTGCGGCAGGTGGAGAGCGCCCTGGGCAGCGGCGTCAAGGCGCCCAGCCCCTCCGAATACAAAAATCTGCCCATCGCCCGCAAAAGTTTGTGCGCCGCCCGGTCCATCCAGCGGGGGGAGCGGTTTTCCGAGGAGAATCTCACCGCCTTGCGTCCGGGGGCCGGGGTTTCTCCCATGCGTTATTGGGAATATCTGGGGCAACTGGCCGGGCGGGATTACGCCAAGGGCGAAATGATCGACCCCCGCTGATTCCTGCTCTCCCCCCGCCGCCGATTTCCCGGGGCGGGGCGGCGAACGAGGGAGGCGGCGGGTGCCGAATCCTCGCGAAACGGGGGAGGGAGAGGCTATCGAATTATTTTTCTCCAACTTAAGCATTTTTTCCCGCAGTCGGGCAAAATTATGCATTCAATCTTTCTTTCAGGGTCCGATACGTAATCCAACAGCAATGGGGGTGAGCTTGTCGGCCCGGGTCTCCGGAAACAGGTGAACCAGGCGGCGCCCTCCTCACAGTCAATACCCTTTACCGTCGGGTGCCCCCGTCGGAAGAAGGCCCCCCCGGGAGAAAGCTCATGGCTCTTTACATCAATACCAACGTTGCCGCGATCAACGCGCAGCGGAACCTCAACAAGGTTACCACTTCTCTCGGCAAGACCTTCAACCGGTTGGCCTCTGGGTTGCGCATCAACTCCGCGGCGGACGATGCGGCGGGGCTGTCCATCAGCAACCGCATGACCGCTCAGATTCGGGGTCTGAACCAATCGGCGCGCAACGCCAACGACGCCATCTCGTTGGTGCAGGTGGCGGAAGGGGCGATGGAAGAGACCTCCAACGCCTTGCAACGCATCCGCGAACTGTCGGTCCAGGCGTCCAACGACACCCTGACCACCAGCGACCGCTCCAGCCTGCAAAAAGAGGTCGATCAACTGCTCAGTGAAATCGACCGCATCGCCAACAACACGCGCTTCAACAATATCGACCTGTTGACCGGCGACTTCTCCAACAAGGAGTTTCACGTCGGGGCCCAGTCGGGTCAGGTGATCAACTTCTCCATCCGCAGCGCCCGCATTTCCAGCCTGGGGGTGTCGAGCATCAGCATCACCACCATCAGTCTGGCCAACTCGGTGATCACGACGATTGACAACGCGCTCAACAGCATTTCGGACATCCGGGCCACCCTGGGCTCGGTGCAAAACCGCTTCGAGTCGGTGATCTCCAACCTGCAAAACGTGGTGGAAAACCTGGCCTCCGCCAACTCGCGCATCATGGATGCCGACGTGGCTCAAGAGACGGCCAATCTCACCCGCTCCTCCATCTTGCAGCAGGCGGGCACGGCGGTTCTGGCGCAGGCCAATCAGCAGCCGCAGTTGGCTCTCCAGTTGTTGGGTCGGTAAGCGCGGTGGGACGGAATGAGGCATGAATGGTGATTAGTGGCGGGAGGCTCTGGCCATGGTGAACGCAATGGGGAGTGGAGGGGCGGCGGTCAAACTTCCGCCGGATCGCGCCGAAGCCAGGATGCAAGTCCAACGCGATGCCAAACAAGCGCGTGCGGCGGGGGAGGGGGCCGTTCCCCTCAAACCCAGCGATCCGGTGCGTAAAACCCAATCCATGGAGTTGGACCGGGCCTCCATGGAAAAATTGACCGAAGAGATCAACCAATCCCTCAACAGCGTCACCGCCCTCAACTTTTCGGTGGACTCCGACGCCAACCGGGTGGTGGTGAAGGTGATGGATCGGCAGAGCAATACCCTCATCCGTCAGATTCCCAGCGAGGAGATGATGGATTTGGCCAAGCGGATGAAGGATTTGCAGGGGGCTTTTGTCAACGCCAAGGCGTAATCCCCCTCCCTTCCGCCGCCGCTGTCGCGACATAAAAAAGGACGCCTCTCTCATGGGGCGTCCTTTTTTGGCTGAATTTCCGGCATGATGTTGCGTGGGGCGGCATGGGCTGGGGGGTGGGTTGGATCGAGGATGGAAAACGAGGAGGATTCATGGGGGTCTTGCTGCGGGTCTTGTTGGTGGCGGGGGGGATTTATCTGTTGTACCGGCTGTGGCGACGGCTTCATCCACCGCAGGGGGAACGGCTTCCGCCCAACCAGCCCCATCCCTTGATCGCTTGCGCCTCCTGCGGGGCGATGATTCCCGTCGAAACGGCGTTGCGCCGCGACGGTCGGGCCTATTGCCCCCAGTGTCCGCCGCCCTCCTGACGCGGCGCGTGCGTCGTTGAAGGAGGTCTTTCACGCGCCCCTCGTCGCCGGAGGCAACCAGATTATCACGGAACTCGACCCTTTGGTTGCGGCCATGCCGCGCTATGCCATTTCCCGGAGGCGGAGCAGAAGGCGGACTGTTTCGCGGTGACGCCGCTGCGGCGTCTGGAGATCCCATCCTCCGCCTGGCGGCTGCGGGACGGGGGCGACTCAAACGGTTTGGGCGAGGCGGTCGGCGGGCGACGTTCCCCCGCCGCGACAGTGGGATCAGGGCTTGGACTCACCGCCCTGGAACAGCCGCCGATAGGCCCCGTAGCCCTCTTTTTCCAGGTCCGCCGCAGCAATGAAACGCAACGCCGCCGAGTTCATGCAGTAGCGTTTGCCGGTGGGGGCGGGTCCGTCGTCGAAGACGTGGCCCAGGTGGGAGTCGCCGTGACGGCTGCGCACCTCGGTGCGCACCCTCCACAAATGCCGATCCTCTTTTTCCACCACGTGGGCCGGTTCCAGGGGACGGGTGAAGCTGGGCCATCCGGTTCCCGAATCGTACTTGTCCAGGGAGCTGAACAGCGGCTCGCCGGAGACCACGTCGACGTAGATCCCCGCCGCCTTTTGATCCCAATAACGGTTGCGGAAGGGGGGCTCGGTGCCGTTGTCGCGGGTGACGTGGTACTCCTCGGGGGAGAGCTTCTGCCGGAGAGCGGCGTGATCGAGTGGGGTGAACGAGGCGGCGTCCCAGGCCATGGCGTTTCCTCCGGTCAAGGCGACAAGGCAGGCGAGAAGTATGACACGCATGATCCATCCTCCCGTAAAGATGAGACT
Source organism: Magnetococcales bacterium (assembly GCA_015231965.1). Lineage (GTDB taxonomy): Bacteria > Pseudomonadota > Magnetococcia > Magnetococcales > JADGAP01 > JADGAP01. The sequence goes on from JADGAP010000025.1 coordinate 14,610, forward strand.
ATCGCTATTCCATTTTGAAATTGCACATGTCGTCAACCGGCACCTGGGTTATGCAACCAACTCCTCAACCACGAAAACGTCATTCCCGCGAAGGCGGGAATCCAGGGGGCGGGGGAGAGAAATGCAGAGATTGCTATGAGGAACCAAGCCTCCTTTCCGTTTGTTTGAAGGGAGCCATTCACCGATCGGCTTTCCTGGATTCCCGCTTTCGCGGGAATGACGAGCGTCCAATCTTTAGCTGGCAATGTGCAAAACTTATTTAGAATTACTGTATCTCCAAGGATTGGATGGATTCTCGTCGGGGAAGGTTCCAGGTTCCGTGGGAATTCAATCCTGCAAGGCGCGGGGGAGGGGAAAGGAGAGGGTTTCGCGGCAATAGGCCAACAACTCCACCCGCTCGATGCGCTCCTGGAAGGTCTCCAGCAACTCTTCCACCAGGACTTCCGGTGCGGAGGCCCCGGCGGTGACACCCAGGGTTTGAACCCCTTCCAGCCATTCGGGCCGCACGTCCCGGGCGCTCTCGATGAGCTGGGCGGGGCGTCCGGCCCGCTCGGCCACCTCCCGCAGGCGGTTGGAGTTGCTGCTGTTGGGGGCGCCGAGGACGAAAATCAGGTCGCAACGCTCGGCCAGGGCCTTGACCGCGTTTTGCCGGTTCTGCGTGGCGTAACAGATGTCCTCCTTGGCCGGTTCGCGAATTTCCGGGGCCATCTCCTTGAGGACGGCGACGACCTCGGCGGTTTCGTCCACCGAGAGGGTGGTTTGGGTGAGGTAGGCCACCGGTTCGCCGTGCTGCTGGGCGAGAAAGGCTCGGGCCTCCTCCGGCTTGGCGATTACCGACATGTGGCCGGGGGCGACCTGCCCCATGGTTCCCACCACTTCCGGGTGTCCCCGGTGGCCGATGAGCAGGATGCGATAGCCGTTGCGGTCCAGCTTTTCCGCCTCGCGGTGGATACGGGAGACCAGGGGGCAGGTGGCGTCCAGCACGGTGAGGGGGCGTTGGGCGGCCTCTTGTTCGACGCTTTTGGCCACTCCGTGGGCGGAAAAGATGACCACCGCCCCATCGGGGGCCTGATCCAACTCCTCGACGAAGACCGCGCCACGGCGGCGTAAATCCTCCACCACCCAACGATTGTGAACGATTTCATGGCGGACGTAGACCGGCGGGCCGAACTTTTCCAGGGCTCGAAGCACGATGGAGATGGCGCGATCCACCCCGGCGCAAAAGCCGCGGGGCTCGGCGAGCAGAACGATCATGGCGGAAACCTTCGTTCGAGAGGAAAATGGCAAGCATGCCAAGAGATGGCCCCGGCGGCAAGTTCCGCCCTGGCCGACTTGGTCCGATTGGGTCGGAAAAGGCCGGAACCCGTTTTCCCCTGAGATTCCGCCATGCGCCTGCTCGCCACCCTGAAGGCCGAACGGTATGAACTCTCCCACCACAGCTACGGCGTGGTGGCGGAGATCGATTGGGCGACCCGCCGGGTGAGTCGGCAATTGCGCCTGCCTTGCGCCTCGTTTCGCTCTCCCTCCGGGTTCATGGGGCCGCTGACCGGGGGAATCTGCACTCTGGGGGGACGCATTTACGCCGCCATGTGGAACTACGTGGTGGAGATCGACGCCGCTTCGTTCCAGATCGTCAACGCCGCCTCGTCGCCGTGGATGGCGGATCTTCATGGCATGGACAGCGACGGCGGGTCGCGGATCTACGTCGCCGCCACCTCCGTCGAGGCGGTGCTGGGGTTGGAGGCCGCCACCCTGGCCCCGGCGTGGCGCTGGGGGCCGGACCATCCCTTTCTGCGGCAGGGCATGCCGTCGCACCGCGTGCGCCCCTTCTGGCGTCGCTGGTCGCCGCTGGATCGTCTTTTTCCCCCGTCCCCCGCCCCGGAGCGGGAGTATCGGGGGATGCACAAGCAGTACAGTCCCTATCATCACCATCATCTCAACGATGTGCGCTGCTTCGAGGGGTCGGTTTACGCCGTGACCAAGGGGTGGTTCGACGCCGACTCGGGATCGGTGATCCGCATCGATCCGCACAGCGGCGCGGCGGAATATTTTGTCCGCCCCGGGGGATTTCGCGGCCCCCACGACGGGGTTTTTCTCGACGGGCGATTCTACGTCACCGAATCGGCGGCCAACGGCGTCGCCTGGCGCGAGCCGGACGGACGCATCGAACGCCGGACCCTGGGCCTCTCCGCCCCCTATTTCGTGCGCGGCCTGTGCTGGAGCGGTCGCTCCTTCCTGGTGGGATTCACCCGCTTGCGCCAACGGAGCGATCCGGCCCTCATCGTCGAATACCCCCCGGACTTCTCCCGCCCCCTGGCGGTGATGGAATTGGAGGGGTTCTATCCCCCGGAGCAGGGGGCGGCGGTCCATTCGCTAGTCCTGGGGCCGGAGGGGTGATCTTGCCTCCGGCCCTTTTTCCCGCAACCTCGTTTTCCGATCAAGGCGCGCCCCCTCTATGGAATTGCTGCAACTGACCATTCAACGGCTGACTTCGGGCGGATCGGGCTTGGCGCATTACGGGGGGGAGACGGTCTTTGTCCCCTTCGCCGCGCCAGGGGATGAGATGACCGCCCAGGTGACGCGGCGGCGCAAGGGGATCGTGGAAGCGGAGCGGGTGACGCTGCATCGTCCCGGAGCGCACCGCCGCACCCCGCCGTGCCCGTTGTTCGGAACTTGCGGCGGATGCCAGACCCAGCATCTGGAACCTGCTTTCGTCCACGAGCAAAAGCGGGAGTGGGTGGTGGACGGCTTTCGCCGCATCGCCCATCTCGAAGTGGAGGGGATGTGCGCCCCGTTGTTCACGCCGCCGGGGGAGGAGGGGGGCTATCGGCGGCGGGCCGCGTTCAAGGCCCGGATCACCTCCCGTGGGGCGGTGGTGGGATTTTACGCCCCGCGCAGCCGGACCATCGTCGATCTGCCCGCTTGTCCGGCGTTGGTTCCCCCCCTGGAACGGCTGATCGCCCCCCTGCGGGCTCTGTTGGAGTCCCTGCAAGGGGCTTACGAGGAGGTGATGGAGATCGAGGCCGCCAGTGATGACGAAGGGCGGACGGCGCTGCTCTTCCATCTGCCCGGAACCCCCAGTCGGCGGGATCGGGACCGCCTGAGCGCCTTCGCCGTGGAACAGGGGCTGGCCCAAACTTGGCTGCGCCTGGGGGAGGCGGAAAAATGGTCGCCGTTGCGCCTGGAAGTCGAGTTGAGCGACCAGGTGGCCGGACAACGGCTGGCCTTCCGCCCGGGGGAGTTCGTTCAGGCCCACGCCGAACAAAACCGGCGGCTGGTGGATCTGGTGCTGGCCTACGCTTGGGGCGAAACGGCGGAGGGGGGCGGCATTCCCCCGGGGGCGTCGGGGCGGGCGTGGGATCTGTTTTGCGGCATCGGCAATTTCACCCTTCCGTTGGCCCGGCTATTCCATCGGGTGATCGGGGTGGAGGGAAATTTGCGCTCGGTGGAGCGGGCGCGGCGCAACGCCTCGGCCAACGGGGTGGAGAATGTGCGCATCCGTCAGGAAAATCTTTTTTCCCAGGAGGCCGTGGCCTCCCTGGATTGGTCCCCCGGCGAAGTGGTGGTGCTGGATCCCCCCCGAGAAGGGGCGGAAGCGGTGTGTGCCCGGCTGGCGGACCATCCGGCGGGGCGGGTGGTTTATGTCTCCTGCGATCCCGCCACCCTGGCCCGGGACGCCGCCCGGCTCATCGCCGGGGGCTGGCGGCTGGATCGGCTGCAACCGGTGGAGATGTTCCCCTGGACCCGCCATGTGGAAGCGGTGGCTCGTTTCGTCCGCTGACGGGCGTGGAGACGAAAAAACGGACGCCCCAGGGCGGGGGTCCGTTTTTTTGGCCTCGGATGGGGCGACCTGCTCAGACAGCCAGGGTTTCGTTGATCCAGTCGTAAAGCTTGGATTTGGGTTGCGCCCCGATTTTGGTCGCCTCGATCCGTCCATTGCGGAAGACGATGAGGGTCGGGATGCCCCGCACGCCGTACTGGGCGGGGGAGTTGGGATTGTGGTCGATGTCGATCTTGGCCACGGTCAAACGACCCTTGAAATCCCGGGCCACCTCTTCCAGCACGGGGGCGATTTGACGGCAGGGGCCGCACCACTCCGCCCAAAAGTCCACCAGCACCGGGACCGGCGACTGAAGCACTTTCTGCTGAAATTCTTGGTCGGTGACGTGGATGATATCCTCGCTGCTCATGGGAACGGGTGCTCCTTGCCGCATCAATGGGGAGTGGCGCTTGGGTCGCTGGCGTGAAAGGGTTCTTGGCTTCGTGATGACCGGAATCGAGAGATTAGCCACTCCCCGCCAACCTGTCAACCTGAGGGTGAAGGGGGGGATGGAGATCGCGCCGTCATCCCTTGACAGGAGACGTTCCGGCCCCTAAAATGCCGGTTTTTCCCGGATCCGCATTCATGGTCCGCGCGGGTAGCTCAGTTGGATAGAGCGTTGGCCTCCGAAGCCAAAGGTCGTGGGTTCGAATCCCGCCTCGCGCACCAAATTTCCTTCCGGGGAACTCCGAGAACGTCCAGAAAGCCCGCGAGAATCAACCTTCGCGGGCTTTTTTGCGTCCGGCGTCGTCCGGGGGCATCCGTCGGAAACCGGGACAAATTGGGGGCATGACTGGGGGCGGATTGAATGCCCCCGCCAGGAGATGCCCCCCTGCTTACCGATACCGACGCCCAACTGAAACGCCTTCAGTCGGTGGAAAAACCGAGCATAAACCCGGATGGTCGGCACGGGGCTCCGACCGTTCCACGCCCAGATGAACCAATGCAAAATCAAACGGTTAAGAGATTTTGGCGGGTTGAATAACCGATTAATTTTCAAGAAGATCCCTCACGCGCGGAGTGGTCGGAGCCCTGTGCCGGTGGAGCGGAGACGCCACAGGGCGCGGAGCAATCTGACCACCCGAAGGGCGGCGTTGGAATTCACCTGCAAACCTTCCGCCCGCCGCCGCAGTCGGCTGAGGAAGAGGGCATCGGTCAGGCAGGCGCGGACCACTGGGGCGATCTCCTCCCGTTGGGTGATGACGAGGCTGGCCCCGGCGCGGTTGGAGGGAAGGGGATCGGGCAGGCGGAGTCCAGGTTGCAGGCTGACCACCGGACGACCCAGCAGGCAGGCTTCCATCAGCAGGACGCTGTTCATCCCCCCCACCCAATCGGCGGCCAGAACGCTCTCCAAGCCATCGGCGTGACGATCCACCACCACGCGCAACCCGGGAATTCCCGCGCCCACGCCGTCAAAGGCCTCCGGGTTCTCCCGGGGATGGGGGCGAATGGCCAACAGAACGCCCCCCGATCGTTCCGGCGCAACCTGCGCCAGGGCGTCGAGAAGGTCCGACAGCACCTCCTCCTGGGAGAATCCCCAGGCCTCGCCAAACATCTCCCGCAAGGGTTGGGAGACGAAGAGAACCAGGATTTCCCCCTCCCGGGCACCCAGCCGTTGACGGGCTGAGCGGCGCCGCTCGGCGGTGAATCCCAAACGCAAGGCGGCCAGGTGGTCGAAGGCGGGCTGACCGGTCATGCGTGGGACGCCCCGGGGGAATCCGGCGGCGATCATCTCGTTCCGGGTGTGGCGATCCATCACCGCGACCGCATCGGGGAGGAACGTCAGATGATCGCGCTCATCGGCGAAGCGGGCGCGATAGGTGGAGGGAAAATCCAACAGCGCCAGGCTGGGAATCCCCCGCGCCCGGGCGGCGGCGATAAAATATTTTTCATGATCCGTCCCGTTGACCGAGGTGGCGGTCAGCAGCAGGCGATGATTTCCCAGGCGTTGCGCAATGGCCTCCGGGGAGAGGGGCTGATCGGGGAGAATTTCGCAGGGCAGCCCTTGCCGTGGCAGCAGCATCGCCGATTGGCGATAGGCGAGAATGGTCGCATCCTCCCCCTGTCGCCGCAGCAGTCGCAATACCGGGGCCAGCGCCGCGCCGCCGCCGGGGTCGCCGCAGAGGGCCAGCAGGGGGGGGAGGGGAGACCTCGGCATCATAGACCGCTGACCAGGCAGCGTCCCGTCATTTCGGGCGGTTGGGGGAGATCCATCAACCGCAGCAGGGTGGGGGCGACATCGCACAGGCGACCGTTTTCCAGGGTCAGGGAACGTTTTCCCACGTGGATCAAGGGGGTGGGATTGAGGGTGTGGGCGGTGTGAGGCTGCCCCGTCTCCTCCTCCGACATCTGTTCGGCGTTGCCGTGATCGGCGGTGATCAACAACTCCCCCCCCTGGGCGAGAATCGCCTCGGCCAGTTCGCCGAGGCAGGCGTCCACCGTTTCGATGGCCTTGATCGCCGCCTCGATGCGTCCGGTGTGGCCCACCATGTCGGGGTTGGCGTAGTTGACCACAATCAAGTCAAACACCCCCTCGCGAATCCGGGCGATGAGGCCGTCGGTCAACGCCCGGGCGGACATCTCCGGTTGGGCGTCGTAGGTGGCCACCTTGGGGGAGGGGACCAACAGCCGCTCCTCGCCGGGGAAGGGCTCTTCCCGCCCCCCGTTGAAAAAGTAGGTGACGTGGGCATATTTTTCGGTCTCCGCCGCCCGCAATTGGCGCAGGCCTCGGGCCGATACCAACTCCCCCAGCAGGTTGCTCAAGGGTTGAGGGGGAAAGGCCACCTCCACCCCCCGCAGCGAGGCGTCGTAGGCGGTGAGGCAGAGATATCCCGACAACCGGGGAAGTTTTTGCCGACGAAACCCGGTGAACGCCCCCTCGCCGGTCTCTGGATCGGTGAAGGCGTGGCTCAACTCCCGCACCCGGTCGGCGCGAAAGTTCATCATCAGGATGGCGTCGCCATCTTGCACCAGGGCGCGGGGATGTTTTCCCGTCACCATCACCGTGGGTTGGATAAATTCGTCGTCCTCACCCCGCTGATAGGCCGCCGTCACCCCCTGAATGGACGAGGCGGCCCGTTGGCCTTCGCCGAGGGTGAGCATATCCCAGGCCTTGGCCACCCGATCCCACCGTTTGTCCCGGTCCATGGCCCAGTAGCGTCCGGCGATGCTGGCGATGGGCTCCGCCCCGAGACGGGCCAGGCTGTCCTCGAACCGTTCCAGGTACTCCAGGGCGGAACGGGGGGGGGTGTCCCGACCGTCGAGAAAGGCGTGGACGAAGACCCGGTTCACGCCAGCCTTTTGCGCGACGGCGACGGCGGCCAGCAGGTGGTCTTGGTGGGAGTGGACCCCTCCCGGCGAGAGCAGCCCCAGGACGTGGACCGCTCCTCCCGCCGCCTTGGCCTGATCCAGCACCTTCAACAGCGCCGGATTGCGGGCGAGGGAGCCCTCCTTTACCGCCAGTTCCACTCGGGTGTAGTCCTGGTAGACGATCCGCCCCGCTCCCAGGTTCATGTGGCCCACCTCCGAATTGCCCATCTGGCCTTCCGGCAGGCCCACGTGGAGGGCGCAGGTTTCCACCTGGGCGTGGGGGCGTTCCGCCAGCCAGCGGTCCATGTGGGGGGTGCGGGCCTGATGGATGGCGTTGGACGCCGTTTCCCGGCGAATGCCCCATCCGTCCAAAATCACCAGGGCCATGGGTTTGGGTCGTGTCTCCGCCATCTCCGTCTGTCCTTAAGCCGGGGCCGTTCTCCCTCCCGGCGCGGCATTGAAAACGAAAAAACGTCCGAAAGGCCGCCTCGCCCTCCGGTTTCGACCGGCTCGCCGCCGGAAACGTTCGCATTTCCACCATATCACGACCCACCCCGCCCCTCCAACCGGTGGATGGCCCCCTTGCGTGGGATTTTATCCGGAATGCGTTGCCTCTCCCGGCGGGTTGAGGTAAATTTCGCCAGCGGCGCTTGGGAGGAGGGTCTGATCCATCCCGCGTCCTGCGGCGGAGGGGTTCCGGAGTGGTCGATCGGGACGGTCTCGAAAATCGTTGTACACGCAAGTGTACCGTGGGTTCGAATCCCACCCCCTCCGCCATCTATTCATTTCACAACCTCCCCGCACTTCCTAAAATCAAGCATAAACAACAGCATGTTCCGCAGTTTTTGGCTTGATTCGTCTCATTCCATCTCATACAATCCTACCCATCATTGTGGATAGATTTGTGGATAGAATGGGAGGATATCGCTGACCATGAGCCGACCTCAGAATAAGCTGACTGCTATGGAAGTCTCAAATCAGACCACCCAAGGTTGGTATGGAGATGGTGGGGGGCTCTGGCTCCAGGTTTCCAAAACTGGTTCCAAGTCCTGGGTGTTGAGATACTATTTCCAAGGGAAAGCTCGCTACATGGGGCTAGGGCCGTGCAGAATCGTCTCCCTCAAGGAAGCCAGAGACCAAGCATGGAAAGCTCAGGAGAAGCTCACTGCCGGGATTGACCCCCTTGATGACAGGCGAAAGCAAGAATTGGCTGCCCAGATTGAAAAAGCCAAGCGGATTACCTTTGAGCAATGCGCCATGGCCTACATCGAGGCCCACAGCAAGGATTGGAGTAACATAAAACACAAAGCACAATGGGAGAGCACCCTTCGCACTTATGCGTTTCCTCTCATAGGGGGACTACCCGTTGAGGCGGTAGACAAAGAACTTCTGGTTCGTTGCCTGGAACCGATCTGGAAAGATAAAAACGAGACCGCCAACCGGGTAAGAGGCAGGATTGAGGCAATTCTTAACTACGCCACAATTCGGGGCTATCGCCAGGGTGAAAACCCTGCTCGGTGGAAAGGACACTTGGAAATTTTGCTTGGCAAACGGTCCAATGTGTCCAAGGGGGAGCATCATGCAGCCATGCCCTACAAAGAGATTGCAGCCTTCTTTCTTGAACTGAAGAACCAATCAGGCATTGCTGCGCGCTGCCTTGAATTCCTGATTCTTACAGCCACCAGAACGAGCGAGGTCCTGGGTACAAAATGGGAAGAAATTGATTTAACAGAGAAGAGATGGACTATCCCTGCTTCGAGGATGAAGGCAGGAAAGGAGCACCGCATCCCCTTATCAAATTCGGCTCTTTCGCTCCTGGAAACAATGGCGGACCTTCGTATGGGGGAATATGCCTTCCCCGGACAGAACAGCCATAAACCAATGTCGCAAATGGCTATGATGATGTTGCTCCGACGTATGAGACATGGTGACTTCACAGTCCACGGCTTTCGCAGCACGTTCCGGGATTGGGGAGCGGATTGCACCTCATATCCCAATATCGTTCTGGAAATGGCCCTTTCCCACGCAGTCTCGGACAAGGTTGAGGCTGCTTATCGCCGAGGAGACATGTTTGAGAAACGGACAGCCTTGATGAATGATTGGGCTGTTTATGTTGATGGCATCAAAAAGTGACTTATGGTTGCATTGAAATCGTTAATGAACAGTCTGTGGGGTGATGACCGAGGAAATGGAGGATCTGTGAGCCCTATGAATGGCTGATGCCACAATCAGTAGGGGTCTGCTGAGGTAGGGAATGGCGAGGAAGATGGTAAATGATGGGCTTTCTGTTCACTAGGGGGTGCGCCCATATTGAACATAAAAACATTGTCCAGATCATTTGGAGCAATCCCCACCTGTATGTTTGGAAAATTCGATTTTTGCCGGAAAACCGTCATTTTAAAAGCCAACCCACTATTTTTTAACGGAATCCTTGGTTTACTCCTTGCGGAACGGACCAACCAAAAATTATAGATTTGAATATCAATTTTTTTTTTGACATGAATGCTGTGAATGCTGTAAAAAGATAATTTAAATGGGATCTTAAGTGGTCATCGGTCGAAAAGACTGACGCCTATTTAAATAATATACCAAAGTTACGATCTGTCTGGTTACATACGACCGCCTTAATGAGAGGGAGAAACATCATGCCGTATATCGAAGAGAATCTAATAACTGGAGAGGAAATAATCTCTAAGGCAAAGCTTCATCCGTATCCAATGTACTTTTATGGGGTTCTTGCTGTGATCGGTGTTGTAATGTTGTTTTCCAGTAGAGAGTCGGCAGTAGTAGGATTATTATTAGTACCGTTTGGCATCCTTATGCTAATTGTACACGTTATAACATCTAAAACGACCGAGCTAGCTGTCACGAATAAGAGAGTTGTCGCAAAAACTGGGTTGATTGCGCGCAACACGGTGGAGTTGCAACATGGCAAAATAGAGAGTTTAGAAGTAAAACAAGGAATCATGGCGAGAATATTCGGTGCTGGGACAATAATAATCCATGGATCAGGTGGTGTTGCGTCTCCCATTAAGTTCATATCGAAGCCCCTGGAGTTCAGGAAAAGTGTATATGAAGCGGTTGAGAAATCAAAAACGTAGTCGTTTGGCCTGTCAAAACCTAATTTGCTCTGTCTGCTTACCAAAGAAGGGGGTTCCAGATGAATCTCTCAAACTACCCTACAGTTCATATTGTATCGGGCAAGGAGGAATGAAGTGAAAAATATGTTTAGCTTTGCATCATCTTTGATTGGATTTTTGGCAGTCTTCGCTCTGGCCGCTAAGCCTATGGATGCTCAAGCAGGCTCAGCTTCATCTGGGAATAAGGGTGAACTTAATGAACAGGTTAGAATTCTAGAAGAAAAGATGGCGAACTGTAAAAAAGGTCGTAAAGAAATTGTAGCGATAGGTGTTATGTGTAATGGTGGCATGAAAGAGGATAAAAATTGGGAAGAAATTCTTCAGAAAAGAATTGCTGAAGTAAAGGCAAAACTTCCTTCAGAAAGCCCAACTAAAAGCTCTGATATAGCCGAGCTTGAAGAGTTTATTGCAGTATTTTCAAAGGGAAAGGCATTTCCTTTGAAGGATAGACGAGCTCTCGATCAATGGGGCAAAGCTATGAACACTGGAGCAGCAACAGCTCTCCAGTATCAACAAATTGCTGCGGAAATCAGGAGTGGAAAATCATCCCTTCCTGAAGGAGAGCAAAAGAAAGTGATGCAGAAATTATTTGATATTCCTTTTAAATCAATGACTGATGCAGGGTATGATACAACGGCAACTTTTGCAAACTGCATCAGCGTAATACGTGAAATCCCTCTCAGTGTTCCTGATATGAATATTTCTGATCCCGAAGCCATTGCCGCGAGCATGATTCTTCAATTTACAGAAGAAAACGCTGCTGTATGGGGTAAACTTGGGATTATTCCCTCTGATGTGTCAAGGATGTTGTCTCTGTATCAAAAATATGGTAGGCAACGTCGTTAAGGGCATGAGTTACTGATCTCTGCATTTGATGCCCACAGAAGAATATGGAGTGGTTTGGGCAAAATTTGGAATCCTGTCCAAAGATGCCGGAGAAATGATGAGGCTTTACATGAAACATAAACGTGCACGGGTTGAATAGTCCACCATCTCAGTCAGAGCATAGCGGTATTTTCTCCAAATGATCAGAAAGGAGCCGGGTGGGTGCCTGTTGCCCATCCGGTTCATTTTGATCGTATCAACAAGCTAAAGATGATTCCCCTGTGGTGACTTGCTTTTTTCTCAATAGTTAGAATGATTTACAAAATGAACAAGCCATACAGATTTTTTAATGGAAAATTCTGTTTGAGTATTTCAGTCGCATCCGATTCTAGTGGATCGAGTATCTTCAACGGGAGGAAGAGAAATGCTTCGTAGACTGTGTTTTTTTAGGATGTCAACCTACTTTATGGTTGCTTTTGCTCTTTCCTTCTTTCCAATTCGAGTGATTTTCTCTGCACAAGATGCTGTAGCTGCTCCTGTTGTTTACGTCGTAGACGGTGTTGTCAAAGGTGTGGATCTTGTGGGGGGTGTAAGTGCGAAAGTGGGAATGGAAATTGTTGTTCCTGACGGAAGTAAAAAGGGGATGGTGTTTTTGATACCTCCTGATATGGACGTTTCAGAAAAAAATGGGTTGCTTTCTTTAATCAAAGGTTCAGAGGGAACACCAATAAAGATTGCATTAGTAAAGAGTGGTGATCAGGCTGTTATTGTAAAGGTAGTAACTCAAAAGGGTGAGTTCGGGGCGGAAAAATATTTCAATTCATTGGCATTAGTAGCACAGGTGGGCGAAGCGATTGGTCAGTTGGCTGTTGCCAAATTACATACTGTTGAATACTATGTTGCCAAGGGCAAGTGGCCATCCTCTTTGGATGAGGTGTACACGCCTTCTCCTAAATCAAAATTTGTCTCTAACATCACTGGCAGTTTCAATGCACAAGCAAACAGATACACTATCACAGTCACTATGCAGAGCGACAGCAAACTGATTTCTGGTAAGCAATTCTCACTACAAACTTTTGATGGAAGTAGTTGGGATTGTGGTCCCACTCCGGGCTCGCCCAGCGCAATGGACCCCAGTTTGTTGCCATCAGTGTGCCGTGATTCCTTGGTGGGTTTGGCAATGCAACCAAAGGCGGACTTGCCAAAGGGAAAGACGCCACAGGATAAGGTGGCGGGTCTGCCGCAATCAGGAACATCTTCCGCAGCAAATATGGATGGTAGTTACGAGAAGGAAAACGGAATTATTGATATTAAGACACAAGGAAATATTGTTAGGTTCTCAGTCAATTCCTCTGTTGATATGCACGTTTGTGATATTGAAAATGCAGTTGCTCAAATGGTAGATGATCACCGTGCAGCATGGACGCCTGATGATAAATCATCATGCGTGCTCTTGTTAAATTTTACAGGTGGTTCCGTTAAGGTCACAACGAAAGATTGCGCTTCTCAGTGTGGCATGAATGCTATCGGCTCGATGGATGGGATATATAAGAGGAAATAGTGGAGTAGACCCTTTAAGAACAACAGGCAGTTCCCGGAGATGAGTTCCTAACTGTAGGATTTGCTGATTGAGTGTGCTGACACAGAAGTTGAATGAGCGATTTTCGGGTGACTTTTTGCGGACGAGGGACGCCTCTCATTCTGGAAAACTCCAGACAGATTGTGTGTGGCCAAGCATGTGAACCACTCAACAATGTGAGGCTGCACAGTACTATCGGCTACATCGCCCCCGAGGGACCGCCTGGAAGGTCGTCATCAGCCGATCTGGAAGGACAGAAACCACTAAAGGGAGATCTCCCCTTCTCCAGGTCATCCACACCATGGAAGGAGGGGAGATTAGATAGCTGAAATTGGCGGAAGTCCATTTCCTGCTTAACCAAGACACTTTGGTTAACACCTTACGAAACACAGTTATCAAAAAGGGCTAAGAGTGCCCTCCAGAGGACTCAAGGCAACGGTAAACTGAAGCCCGCGCCATATTCAATTCCCTCGCGATGGCGGTAGCCCCCAACCCTTTGCCATGGAGTTCTAAGACCTCCTGAGTCCTAGATCTTGCCGTCGGCTTGCGCCCTTTGTATTTTCCCAATTCCTTAGCACGGGAAATCCCTTCACGCTGACGCTCCAGCATGATTTCCCTCTCAAACTGGGCAATGGCACCCAACAGGTTCAACATCAATCTCCCGGTGGGCGTCCCTGTATCCATCCCAAGATCAAGGATACGAAGATTGGCCCCCTTTTTTTCCAAGGCTGATGTAATCTCCACTAAATTTGACGTTGATCGTGCAAGACGATCAAGCCGGGTGACAATCAGGGTGTCTCCCTCACGGATAAAATCCAGGGCAGCCTTCAGTTGCACCCTTACTTGGACCGATGAGACCTGCTCTTGAAAAAGCTTCTCACACCGCTCCTTCAGCAGGTCACGGATTTGAGCTTCAAACCCGGCTTGTTGCTCCACCGTTGAGGTACGGGCATACCCTACGAGCATGTCAGTTCTCCAAGAAAATGTATCACAGATTTAAAGACATTGTGAGACATGATGTCTCAAAAGTCAAATTAAATTTATGTGAGACACTTTCTGGAGTTATCCGGGTTGATTCACTGGACCATACCCAAAAGAAACATGAAGAAAGGGGAACATATATTCTATGTTCCCCTTTCTTCATGCTCCGCAATTACAGATCAGCATCCTCAAGAACTCTGGTTGCGTCTTAGTATGTATGCAATATTTGTACCGTTACTATAAAGCTATTCAATCTTTCTTTCGGCCTTGTAATGAAGCCTACGAAAAATCTTCTTCAACGCATCAGGCTTTACCTCAATCCCGTAGTCTCTCATCAGTATCACTGCAACTTCTGCTCTAGTTAGCTCTGCATTAACAGCCAAGATAGCGTCTATGGGAACGTCATATACTGCATCGTTTGGCCTGCCTGGCTTCCCAATCTCATGAGTCGTAACCCTTTCATTATTCTGGTAAAATATCGTATTAGACCAGACTTTATAAGCAATCTTCTTGTCAACTTCAAAAATACTGTCAATAACGCTTTTGTGCATTCGGTTCTCTCTGAGTACTGAAAGCACAAAATTGGGATACCTGGAAACAGAAGCAGGCACAACTACTTGTTTAGTGAAAGGTTTTTGTTTTGCATTGATATCCTGAATGCTCTTAAGCACTCTTTCTCTCCTTACAGGAGAGCCAGCTAATGCAGAACTGATACTGTCAATCGTGACCTCCTTAACAAACCTGATTTTTCGCATTGCGTAGCTCTGCAATAGATAAGGATGCTTTAGATCCTTCAAGTTTTTGACTCCCAACTTGCTCCGAATAGTTCCAGACCCACTTAATCTGAGCTCAATGTGAGGGAAATAGAGTTTACTTTCTTCAGACTCTTTCTTGGGGTAAGAAACCAGTTGCTCATCTGAGTCATACCCATAGTAGAGAGTATCATCTTCAGTGCTTGACCCATCATCCTCTATCGAGGAAAAACAACTTTCTGCTGAGTTAACCCCACATGTGTAGCTGTTGGATGAATTCTCAACGTGAATTGACTTGACCCTCTCCCAACTGTAAAGAATATGCCGTCTGAGGACTTCGGTGTCTTCTTTAGCTTGTTTCTTAGAAGTAGCAGGAAAGTCTATAGAAATCTCAATACCGCTAATCCACCATTTTCCATGTTTTCTTCTCAAATTCTTGATTAGATAGTCAAGTGCTTCAGAAGACGGTGAATTGAAAACAAGCACCCACTTTGGCCCAGCCCAGCTTTCCTGCTTGCTGGCTGGAAACACCTTTGCACCTGGACAAATCATAGAGAACTTATGGAGGTTTAAATTCTTGTGAATGTTGGCATCTGTTGTCGTAATGCAAACCTGATGCAACCCGAACCTAGTACTCTTCTTAAAAATGTCACCCATGACTTCTTCTCCTCTAGGTTGTACTTGTTAGCCTATGCAAAACATGCACCATCTTTTAAGCAATTACAAACAAAAACTTTATTACAAAATATAATATTTTTTCAAAGCATCGTTGAATTCAAACAGTTTTTCCTGTCCGCATGATCAGGGGGCAAACCAAGCAATAACTCTTACTGAAAAAGGATATTTTAGGGTTCTCCCATGAATTTGCAGAATGAATTATTACCCCATCTTGGCTAGTTACATCAGCGTATAACGCCAGAAGATGGGCTCCTTAGAGTGTCAGCTGGCAAGAAGCTTAAGACCAACGAATTGTAGCAGTGGTTGTGATGCGCCCGTAACAAGTCCAGGATACGCGACGGCTCTATTGTCCATGCTACCTTCAAATAGGTCATCAGGTTCTATCTCACTTGGTCTGACTCTTAATAAATTGGACTACCTCTTCAAGTACGACGATAGTGCCACTTACAAAAAATATGTCAAATCAATTTTTCATGATCCTTTTCTATGTTTTATAAAACGGCAAATTCAGCCATCTGTCCAGTCTGTAGGCTTGAAACATGCTGTTGTGCTCTCTTGCACCAAAATGATATACTTCAGAAAGCATGGGGAGCACGATTGAAATTTATAGTTCAACAAATACTTAAGCGTATGAGGCCAAACATAATGAACGATGCTACAAGACTACTAGAATTAGTAACCGTTCAGCCCAGTAGAAGCTGCGTCAGCCCTTGACAAAAGTGATTATGA
>JADGAP010000260.1 GCA_015231965.1 Magnetococcales bacterium
CACGACGACCACGCCCATCCCCACCCCGACCACGCCCACCCCCACCCCGACAACGCCCATCCCCACGACGACCACGCCCATCCTCATCCTCACGACGACCACGCCCATCCCCACGACGACCATGCCCCCAGGGGGACGGGTCCGGCCGGCTCAGGGAAGATGGATCTCAATCTTCGTTCCGCCTATTTGCACGTTTTGGCCGACGCCCTGACCTCGTTGACGGCCATATTCGCCCTGGCCTGCGGCCTGTTGTGGGGCTGGAACTGGCTGGATCCCTTCATGGGGCTGGTGGGATCGGCGGTGATCGCCGTTTGGGCCTGGGGATTGCTGCGGGATACGTCGCAAATTTTGCTCGATGGCGAGGAGAACTTCGACCGCCGGAAGGCGATTCAGCAGGCGGTGGAAGCCCCGGGAGACGTGGAGGTGACGGATCTGCACCTGTGGCGGGTGGGAATGGAGAGCCACGCCTGCATCGTCTCCCTGGTGACGCACCAGCCCCTGCCCCTGGAGTCGTACAAGGCGCGGTTGCGCCCCCTGGTCGGGCTGGAACACGTCACCGTGGAGGTCAATCACTGTCGCGATTGCGTTTGATGGCGGGCTCCCTCAACCCCCCGCTCCGGAAGAGTCGCCATGGGTCCGTCGTTCCATACCGGGCGGCTCCCCTTCCCGAAGGGGAGCCGCCTCCGTGTGTTTGGGGGGGAATCGTTCGCTCGGGGTGACCCTTCGTCGTCACGCGAACACTTGCCCGATAAATTCTTGCAGCATGTGGGCGGTGTTCTCCTCGTCCACCTCGCCAAATCCCAGGGTGTATTGTAGCCGGTGGGCGACCCCCTCCGCATTCCGGATCACCTCTGAAACCTCCAGCCGCTGGGCGCAGAGCAGGCACTTGAACTCCATGCGGCTGCCGATGACCAGCAGATGCCCCGCGCTCTCCTCCCGACGCATGAAGGCGGTGACGTTGCCCACGCTCACCGGCGAGACCACCAGCGAAATCACATCCACGTAGGACTCTTTCAACTCCAACTGAAAAACGTTGCTCAAGTGGATGTCGGCGGGGAATTGGCGATCCACCAGGGACTCCTGCACCGCTTCCACGGCGTGGATCAGCACGCGGCTCAGCTCCTTCCATTGGGCCAGGGCCTGATGGCGATGCTCCAGTTGTTCCAACTCCCGCAGCCGCCGCTCGTTGTCCCGACGGTCGTAGATCACCGGCAGCCGTCTTTTGCGCCGATCCGTCGCACGGCGCTCCGAATGACGGGAAATGTATTGGTCCAGGATGGCGCTGACGGGTGAAATAACGCTGGTGACGTTCATGTTCCGTCTCCCCCATGTCGCTCCAAGCATTTTTTCATGACTCGTCGCGCGCGGGTTCTACCCACGACGAATCCTCACCCCTCGACGCGCGCCCTTGACTCGTTGGACGAACTTCCCGGGATGGCGGTTCCCGTCAGGGATGAATAATTCCATAAGAAAGTTTTATTGACTCGACGGGAGGCGGTCAAAGGAGAGAATTGATTCTTCCATCAATGGGTTGTATAGCAGTTCCAGTTCAGAATTGCACATCATGTCAAACGGCGTCTGGGGGTGCAACAAACTTTCCCCCCACGAAAACGTCATTCCCGCGAAGGCGGGAATCCGTGCGCCCACAAGGGCGCTTTATCAGCACGGTGGAAGTCCGTGTCGGAGGAAGCCGAAACTCCGTAGCCGAGGATACACGCGCGTGGGGGGAAATATGCGCGCCTCGTCCCTGGCCAGCATCTGGAGCGCGAGGATACACGCGCGTGGGGGGAATATCGTCCAGAGGCGGTCAGGAGGGTTAATATTCCCAAGGGACCGGGTCAGGTACGCCCGTTAGGCATCCCGACGGAAAAGTGCTGGGATTACTGGATGGTTTTCTCCGGAAGAAGCCCCCCGGTTGGCGTGCCAATCCCGATGAGGAAACCACTTTTTGGAGAGCCGTGTGCGGGAAAACCGCACGCACGGTTCGGAGGGAGGGGAGGGGGAGACCCCTTCCCTACCCCGATCGTTTCATTTTGGGCATGGGTTCCGTGCATCTGCAATCTCCGCATGTGTAAATTTCAATTGAAACTGCTATACCGTGTGCTTTCCCTTATCCGGGCAGGTCGGCGACGGCCTGGGCGTGTTCCTCCAACCCCTGTTGGTAGAGGGGTTTCATCCGCGCCACCGCCGCCTCGCGGGTGAAGGGGAGGACTGCCTGACGGCCCGCCTCGCCCAGGGTCGCCCGTTCGTCGGCGTCCAGCAGTCGCCGGACCAACGCTTCCAGGGCGTCTTCGTCCACGGCGTCGCAAATCAGCCCGCTTTGGCCATGCACGATCAACTCCGCCGCGCCGCTTTCGGGAGAGGTCAGCACCGGCAGGCCGCAGGCCATGGCCTCCATTGCCACCGGGGCGGCGGGGTCGTAGAGGGTGGGCAGGATCAGGGCGTCGGCCATGCCCAGCAGGCTCTCCCGCTCGGGCCAGGCACCGACGAAGAGGGTGCGCTCGTGGATGTGGATCCATTGGCTGACACTGGCGTAATCCCGCAGCCGGGGGTCGTCGCCCGCCACCACCAGGATGGCATCCGGCGGGGTGGCGTGATGGATGGCGTAGAGCAACTGTCCCAGTCCGTGACGATGAAAATCCTGGGCGGCGAACAAAAAGACCACCGCCTCGGGGGGGATGTTCATCCGCCGCCGCATCGACTCCCGATGGGTCTCCCGGGTTTGGAGGTTGAACCGGGCGGCGTCGATGCCGTGGCGTATGACGTGAATTTTCCCCGGGGCGAAGTCGTAATATTCCATCAACTCCCGCTTGACCCGCTCCGCGCCGCAGATCACCCCCCGCAGCCAGGGGGAGGCGTACAAACGGCGCTCCTGCCCCAACAGGTACTGGTTGCGCCACGAAACCGCCTCCAGCAGGCGGGTGACGGGATCGCTGCCCCGGGGGGTCTGGTTCAGCAACTCCCGCGTGGTCTCCTCGGCCCAATGAAAGTCGCACCCGGGGAGGAGTCCGTGGGATTGGACGAAAGGGGGAGGGGCGAAGCGGGCGAGGCGTTGGCGCGCCCCCCGGGCGAAGCGCCAATCTCGCATCCACGCCCCCTTGAACCACGGGTTGCAAGGGATGAGGGGACGTTCGGCCAACTCCGGCTCGGGGCAGGGGGCGCGGCTGAGGACGGCGGGGTCCGCCCCCAGTTCGCGCCACGCTTGCAGCGACACCCGGGCGAACTGGCTCTCCGCCACCGAGGGGGCGGCGGCGTGGGGGCGCACCATGACCACCCGTCGGGCGGACTCATCAAGGGGGGTG
>JADGAP010000261.1 GCA_015231965.1 Magnetococcales bacterium
AAGCCCAGCTTTTGCTCGCCGTTCAGCACCTTGGCCTGATAGCCGGACCATTTGGAGAAAAAGTCGTTTTCCGCGCCGGTGGCCTTGAGGGTTTCGATGAGCTGCAACCCGCCCATGGCGGTTCCCATCATTTTGCCCCGGGCGTTGAGCAGGCGGCGGTTTTCGTCCACCCGCCAGCGGGAGACCAGACGGAGGAACAAAAAGTTGAGGGCGGCGATGCCGATGCTGGCCAGGGTCAGCACCGCATCGTACTGCACCATGATGAAAAGATAGAGAAAGATGAGGAAGACGTTGATGGTGTTGGTGGCGATGTCGCTGGAGAGGAGCATGGCCACCGAGTCGTTGGTCGAGACCCGGGTGGAAACGTCGCCGGCGGAGCGTTGCTGGAAAAATTCCACCGGCAGGCGCAGCACGTGCCAGAGAAACTGCCCGGAGGTGGCCAGGGCGAGGCGGGTTTGCAGCCGCAGCAGGTGGTGTTGCTGCAAGGCGGTGAGGGCGGCCCGCAGTCCGGCGGTGATGAACAATCCGGCCAGCAGCGGACCGATCCAGCCGTCCATCCCGCCCACCAGAATGTTGTCCACGAAGATCAGGGCGAAGGTGGGAAGCACCAGGCCAGGCAGCACCAGGGCCAGCCCCGCCAGCACAATGTAGACCAGGGCCATCTCCGACCCGGAAACCCGTTCCCGTAGCCCGGAAATCAGGGTGGTGCGGCTGCCCCCCTTTTGGAACGACTCCCCCGGCGTGAAGGAGAGAACGACCCCGGTGAAGGATTGATCGAACTCCTCCCAGGTCACGGTGCGGGGACCGGCGGCGGGATCGTTGAGATAGACCCGATTCCTGCGTTCGTCAAACCCTTCCAACACCACGAAATGGTTGAAGTTCCAGAAAATGATGACGGGAAGATCCTCACTCTCCCGCAGTTCGTCGGGTTCCATCTTGAACCCTTCGGCCTCCAGACCGTAGCGCCGGGCGGCTTTGAGAATGTTGGCCGCCTTGCTGCCATCCCGGGAGACGCCGCACTCCACCCGCAGCTCCTCCAGAGGGACGAACTTTCCGTGGTAAGCCAGGATGGAGCCCAACGCCGCCGCGCCGCACTCCACCGCCTCCATTTGCAGGACGCTGGGAGTCCGAATTCGGGATTGTCCGCCGAAGATCATCCGCCGCTTCCCTTTTTCCCGCGTTTGAATAAAGCCGTCATGACCCCGTCTCCCGATTCCGTCTCCAACTCAAATGACGCCGAAGAGCCGTTTGAGGAAGGGCATCACCAGGGTGATGGGGGGTTGTTCCCGCACGGTGATGGTGGAATCGCACATGGTGCCCGTGTAAATTTCCACCGGCGGCCCGATGGGGGAGGACCATTTGTAGCCGCTGACGGTGCGGGAGTCCGGAATGAGGTCGGCGTAAATGGCCACGGGGGCGTTGTCCTTGGTGAACATTTCCACCAATTTTTCGTTCTTCAGCAACCGCTGCATCCCCTCCTTGGTGGAGGGAAAATCGGCCACGGCGGTGACGATGCCCAGCATGAAGCCATACTCCTCCTGCTTCACCGTGGAAGGGGCGATTTGCACCTTCATTCCGGGAAAGACCCGTTTGCCGTCGGCGGGGGAGAGGTAGATCACCGCCTCGAGATTTTTGATGGCGTTACCGGTCTGCTCCAGGCTCATCAACGCCTTGCCGGGGCTGGTGAAATCCCCCGACCCCACCATCACTTCCAGCACCCGCCCGGCGAAGGGGCTCACCACTTTCGAGGAGAGATCCAATTTTTCTAGCAAAATCTTGATCTGCCGTTCCGATTCGCCGATCTGGTTTTCAATGTTGAACAGTTCGGTGCGTTTTTGTTCGGTCACGCTTTGCTTGTTCACCGAAAGTTGCGAAAGCTGGCTGCTGGACGATTTGATCTCCTCCTCGGCGGTCACCAGCTCCTGCTTGGTGGCCAACAGGGTGTTCTTGGTGATCAACCCCTGATCGAACAGTTTGGTCTGATTGGCCAATTTTTCCTTGATAAAGGCCACCTTCTCCTGCGAACTCTTGATCTTGGAGGTGAGCAGATTGCGTTGCTCCTTCATCGACTCGTCCTGGAGTTGCACATTGGTCACGCCCAGGTCGAGGATCTCCTTGCGGCGCTCTTCCAGATCCTCCAGCTTGCCCCGCTCTTTGTTGATCTGGTCCAGCAGTTCGGGCTGATCGATGCGGGCCACGGTTTGGCCGGTGCGCACCACGTCGCCGGTTTCGACGTAGAGGGTGGCCACCTGACCGGTGCTGAGGGCCACCACGTCGGCCACCCCGCCGCTTTTGATCAGCAACCCCTTGCCCATCACCTTGGTGGGGATCGACCCCACGAAACTCCAGATGCAGGCCATGACGATGATGCCGATCAAGCCGATCAGCGCCAACCACCCCTTGGGAGTGGTGACTTGCACCGTCAAATCCAACTGTTCCGGAGAGGCGAGCCGCTCCAGGGCGGTTTTGCGGAAAATCTCTTTGGCCATGCCGAACGCCCCTGGCGTGAAAAACGCGTTGTCAACCGTGGGATTATTGGGGGCCTTCAGACCCCCGGTCAAGTCGCCGTTGTGCCGAAAACGGCGCGCCGTCTGAATTTTCTTCCCCATCGCCGCTCCCGGTCAGGCGATGCAGCCGGGGAACATTACCATTTCATGAAGGGGTTCATCAATCCATTGATCAGCCGCCGTTTGTGAAAAGTGTTTCTTATATTTTAAGATTCAGTGAAAAAGCCCCGAACCACCCCTTTCCTTCGCCCATGAATCGGGAAAGAATTCAGAAATCAAGACACCTCCGGAAAGCGGGAGAAGGGGATGAGCGGGGTTCGATTGATCGCCCGGTTGGACGTCAAGGCACCCAATCTGGTCAAGGGGGTGCAACTGGAGGGTTTGCGCAAGCTGGGGGATCCCCACGCCTTCGCCTTGCGCTACTACCAGGAGGGGATCGACGAAATTTTGTACATGGACATCGTGGCCAGTCTCTACGAGCGCAACTCGCTTTTGGATCTGGTGGAGCGGACCACGGCGGATGTTTTCGTCCCCATCACGGTGGGGGGGGGATTGCGCAGCGTCGAGGATGTGGTCGGGGCGTTGCGGGCGGGGGCGGACAAGGTGGCGATCAACACGGCGGCGATCAAGCGTCCCCAGTTGATCAGCGAGGTGGCGGAGCGGTTCGGGTCGCAATGCATGGTGCTTTCCATCGAGGCCAAGGCCAAGCCGGGCGGGGGATGGGAGGCCTACTACGACAACGGCCGGGAGCACACCGGGTGGGACGTGGTGGAATGGGCGCAACGGGGG
>JADGAP010000262.1 GCA_015231965.1 Magnetococcales bacterium
GGGGGCGGATGGCGGGGGGGAGCGTGCAACTCCAAGCGGCGGGGGAGTTTTATGGAACCGCCGACGCCCGCATCAATCGGGGCATGCTGCGCCTGCTGATGGGGGATCTGAAGGAGGGGTTCGCCGATTACCGCTGGCGGTGGCGCACCCCCCATCTGGTTCCCCGCCCTTTTCGGCAGCCGGAGTGGGATCCGGCGCGGGATCCTCCGGGGCTGTCGGTGCTGGTCCACGCCGAGCAGGGGTTGGGGGATGTGCTGCAATTTATCCGCTATCTGCCGCTCCTGGTTGCCCGGGGGGATCGGGTGACGCTGGAGGTTCAGGCGGCGCTGGCGGATTTCCTGGCTCCCTTCGGTGCGACCCACCACCTCCGCGTCGTGGCCAACGGCGACCCCCTGCCTATCACCGACCGGCAGATTCCCCTGCTCTGCCTGCCCCGGGTTTTCCACACCACCCTGGAGAGTCTGCCCGATGGGGTTCCCTATCTTTTCGCCGACCCGGAGCGGATCGCCCGTTGGCGGGAGCGGCTGGGGGAGGGGTTCACGGTGGGAATGGTCCGGGCGGGCAATCCCAGCCATCGCAACGACCGCAACCGCTCCCTCGATCCGGCCCTGCTGGGGCCGATCCTGGCGATTCCGGGGGCGCGCTTTTTCACCCTGCAAAAAGATCCCCGCCCCGGCGATCGGGAAAAAATGGCCGCCTTCTCCCTGTGGTCCGAGGTCATCGACGTCGGGCCGGAACTCACGGATTTCCACGAACTGGCGGCGGCCCTGGCGGCCCTGGATCTCTTGATCTCGGTGGATACCGCCCCCCTCCATCTGGCGGGGGCGATGGGGCGTCCGGCGTGGGCGCTGCTCAACCATCCCCCGGACTGGCGCTGGCTGCTGCAACGCGACGACTCCCCCTGGTATCCCAGCCTGCGGCTCTTCCGTCAATCCCGCGCCGGAGCCTGGGAGGAGCCCATCCAGGCCGCCGCCGAGGCGCTGCGGCGGCGGGTCTTGGAGGGGGAGGGGGCGGTGTGAAATCCAGTTGAATGATCAAGCGGAATTCCTTACTCTCGAAAACAAGGAGGAATCCCTTTGCCAATGCTCGCCTTTGATACCTTGGCCGTGGTCAAGGAACTGGAAACCGCTGGCTTTCCCACCGGGCAAGCGGAGGCGCAAACGCGCATTCTGGTCAATCTGATGCAGCGGATTGAGGAGGCGCGGCTTGGGGATCTGGCCCGCAAGCAGGACGTGGAAGCCCTTCAAAGAGCCTTGGAAGCCCTCAAGGAGTCTTTCCAGCGGGATCTGGAATCCCATTTTGAAGCCTTGCGTCGGGACCAGGAAGCTTTACGGCGCGATGGAGAAGTCCATGATGAAAACCTCCGGCGCGATCTGGAGGCCCACTTTGAATCCTTGCGCCGGGATCTGGAAATCCTCCGTCGTGATGCGGAATCTCGTGATGAGACCCTCCGGCGCGAGATTGAATCGCTCCTTTCCGATTTGCGCCGGGAGATGGAGACCCATATCGCGGATCTCCGTCGGGAAATGGAAACCAATCTGTCCGCCCTGCGCCGTGAAATGGGGGAATTTCACAAGGAGTTGAACTCCAAAATTGATGGGGTTGAACAAAAGCTGGAGGCCAAGATAGATGGCGTGGGGCAAAGGCTGGATGCCAAGATAGATGGCGTGGGGCAAAGGCTGGATGCCAAGATAGATGGCGTGGAGCAAAGGCTGGAGGCCAAGATTGATTCGGTGCGCACCGAACTCAAGCGGGATTTGAAGGAGCTGGAATACCGCATGGTGATCAAGCTGGGCGGTCTGGCCATCGTTGGCATCGGCATTGTCATGGGCATGTTGCGGATTTGGCCCATCCCGGTGCAATACTCCTCCCCTCCCGCGCAGGAAATGCGGTCCAATACGCCCAGTAAGTAGTCAACATGTTTTTATGATGGGACGTTTCGCACGATGTTTGATAGCGACTTTTGGGCAAGGTTAAAAAAACCAGCGACCAATCTCATTGTGGCGCTAATTGGTTGCGCAGGTTTTCTCTCTGCGGTTGTGACGATGTTTATTGATACGACGCAACAAGTTAGCGTTAAGCTGCTTCTCTTCGTAATTCTTCTTCTAATGATCTCTTGGCTGTTGTTGTGGAAGAAGGATTCCGATGCAACAGTAGAGGCGGATCCAAACGCTAAAGTAAAGCCCTTTAGGTGCTTGACGGAGAAGGGGATATTGTTAATAAAGCCGAATCCGAGCTTTGTGCATGATATGTTTGTTGAGGTGCATAGGGAGATTGATAAAATAGAGCAATATGTTGGCGTGGGTCGCGTGATATTAGTTCAACAATCAGGGGTTGTGCAAATTGAAGTAATGGGAAAGGAAAGTGAGATAAGAGATCACAAGGATCTGTTCGTAGTTCCATGCGTCCACTGTAAAAAAGTTCTAGGATAGAAAATGGGCGACTCGACTGCAAAGGTAGTTAAGATAATTGATGATACATATGTAATTCTTAATGTTGGCAGGGATGATGGTGTCGCAAAAGGGCATCGGTATGTAGTTTACGAGATTTGTGAGGAGTTGTTTGATCCGGATACGGGGGAAAGCCTTGGAGTACTCGAAGTGTACAAAGGTGAAGGGGTAATTGCCCAAGTTCAAGAGAAGATGAGTCACCTTCAATCTGATCGGTTTGAAACCACTGAGACGCCCTTGTCAGCAGTTTTGTTAGGGAATCTTCCAGGGAATCGTAAAATACAGAAGCCATTTTACAAAGTTAAACTGAAAGATATTGCTAGGCGAATTAACTGAAAACGTTTCTAAACTGAGTGCAAATGGGATCACTTACCCCCCCCCGCTATCGCCTCCTCAAACCGTTTGACGGTGACGGCCCCGTCGAACTCCAGGGCGGTGCGGCCCATCTGGTTCTCCGCCCTTTTCGGCAGCCGGAGTGGGATCCGGCGCGGGATCCGCCGGGGCTGTCGGTGCTGGTCCACGCCGAGCAGGGGTTGGGGGATATGCTGCAATTCGTCCGCTACCTGCCGGGGATGACCGCCCGGGGGGATCGGGTGACGCTGGAGGTTCAGGCGGCGCTGGCCGATTTCCGGGCTCCCTTCGGTGCGACCCACTGCCTCCGCGTCGTGGCCAACGGCGACCCCCTGCCCATCACCGACCGGCAGATTCCCCTGCTCTGCCTGCCCCGGGTTTTTCACACCACCTTGGAGACCCTTCCCGGCGGGGTTCCCTATCTTTTCGCCGACCCGGAGCGGATCGCCCGTTGGCGGGAGCGGC
>JADGAP010000263.1 GCA_015231965.1 Magnetococcales bacterium
TTCCCATTGGGCGGGTTGGGCCTCCCTCTTCCTGGTAGTGGCGGGAGGGGCCTTTGGCGCTGGGCTGTGGCTGGGACGGCGGGGGGACAACCGCATTCCCGGTGGACCGCCGCCGCAAGACTCCACGTTTTACTACCGGGGGTTGAATTTTCTGCTCTCCGACGAGCCGGACCGGGCCATCGAGGAGTTCATCAAGGCGGTTCGCATCAATTCGGAGACGGTGGAGATCTACCTGTCGCTGGGCAATTTGTATCGCGCCCGGGGGGAGGTGGGACGGGCGATTCGGATCCACCAAAACATCATCGCCCGCCCCTCGCTGCCGTCGGAAATTCAAAGTGCGGCGCTCTACGCCCTGGCGGAGGATTATCGCCAGGGGGGCTTCGTCGACCGGGCGGTGGAGGCCTACCGCCGGGTGCTGGAGGTGGACCCAGACCACCACAAGGCCCTGGCCGGGTTGCAGGCGCTGCACGAGCAGGAGGGGCGGTGGGACAACGCCCTGACCACCCTCAAGCGGCTGGAAAAGGTGACGGGCAAGGCGGATCCCCGGCGGGAGGCCCATCTGCGCTTGCAAGTGGGCAAGGAGTTTCATCGGCTGGGAGAGATGGAGCGGGCCGAGGATGAATTTCGCGCCGCGTTGAAAATTTTTCCCGGCTGCGTCGAGGCCAACCGCTTGTTGGGGGAGATGCGGCTGGCTCAGGGGGATGTGAAGGGGGCGGTCAAAACCTTGACCGCGGTATTGAAAAATCGCCCCAGCCATTTTTTCCTGGTGCTGGAGCTGCTGCGTCAGGCCTACGAGACGGGGGGAGACGCCCCGGGGTTTGAAAAGGCGATGGCCCAGGCGCAAGAGAACCCCTCCGCCTCCACCCGGGCCTCGATTCGCTGGGGGGTGATGTTGCAAGAGCAGGGGCGGACGGAGGATGCGGCCCGGGTGCTGCGGGCCGGATTGGGACGGGATCCGGGATCGTCGGAGGCGGCGCTGCGTTTGTTGAATCTGTTGGCGGATCAGGGACGGTGGGACGAGGCGGCGCGCGCGGCGCAACACTGCCTGGAGCATCTGACCTCGCGTCAGCACATTTTCCAGTGTTCCCACTGCGGCTTCCGTTCCCGGGACATCTACTGGAAATGTCCCCAATGTCACTATTGGGACACCATGGAACCCTTGTGAGCGCTCCTCGCGGGGCGATGACGCCCGGCTTCTTCGGGCTTTTGCATCCCACGCTTCTTGAAATGGAAACACCACCATGCGCATCCTTTTGGCCTGTGACCACGGCGCCTGGGAATTGAAGAACCACCTTCGCCAGTGGCTGAAGCGACAAACCGGCGTCGAGGTGGTGGATTTGGGGGTGGACGGTCCCGAGTCGGTGGACTATCCCGATTGCGCCGCCAAGCTTTGCCGCGCCTTGCTGGCCGGGGAAGGGGATCGGGGGGTGCTGATGTGCGGCACGGGCCTCGGGGTGAGCATCGCCGCCAACCGTTTTCCCGGCATTCGCGCCGCCCTCTGTCACGACGAAACCACCGCCCGGCTCTCCCGCCAGCACAACGACGCCAACGTCCTGGTGATGGGCGGGCGCACCACCGGCCCCCTGGTGGCGGAACGGATGTTGGCGGTTTGGCTGGAAACCCCCTTCGAGGGCGGACGCCACGCCCGCCGCATCGCCCTGTTGGAACGTTGGGACGAATCCGCCGAGGTGGGCGGCGCGTCCTCGGATTGAACCTCACGAAAGGTTGCCACGCTCATGACCGTCTCCACCACGCCGCTTGCCCAGGCCGACCCCGCGATTTATTCCGCCATTCAGGAGGAGTTGGGGCGTCAGCGTCATCAAATTGAATTGATCGCCTCGGAGAACATCGTCAGTCAGGCGGTGTTGGAGGCCCAGGGCAGCGTGATGACCAACAAATACGCCGAGGGCTATCCGGCCAAGCGGTATTACGGCGGCTGCGAGTTTGTCGACAAGGCGGAGGCGTTGGCCATCGAGCGGGTGAAGCAGCTTTTCGGCTGCCCGTTCGCCAACGTTCAGCCCCATTCCGGCTCCCAGGCCAACATGGCGGCTTATCTCGCGCTGGCCGACGCCGGGTCGTTGATTTTGGGCATGTCCTTGGCCGAGGGGGGCCATTTGACCCACGGGGCCAAGGTCAATTTTTCCGGATCGGTCTACCGGGCGGTGCAGTACGGACTGGACCCGACCACCGAGCGCATCGACTACGACAAGGTGGAGGCGTTGGCCCGGGAACATCGGCCTCAGATCATCGTCGCCGGGGCCTCGGCCTACAGCCGGGTGATCGATTTCCCCCGATTTCGTCAGATCGCCGATGCGGTGGGGGCGTTCCTGGTGGTGGACATGGCCCACTTCGCCGGACTGGTGGCGGCGGGGGAGCATCCCAGCCCGATCCCCCACGCCCACATCGTCACCTCCACCACCCACAAGACGTTGCGCGGTCCTCGGGGCGGGTTGATTTTGAGCCATGACGAGGAGATTGCCAAGCGGATCAACTCCAAGATCTTCCCTGGCATTCAGGGCGGGCCGTTGATGCATGTCATCGCCGCCAAGGCGGTGGCCTTTGGCGAGGCGTTGACTCCGGAGTTCAAGGCTTACGCCCGGCAGGTGCGGTTGAACGCCTCGGCGTTGGCCGACACCCTGGTGGAGGGGGGGTTGCGCATCATCTCCGGCGGCACCGACAACCATCTGATGTTGGTGGATCTCACCTCTCGCGATGTCAGCGGTAAGGATGCGGAGAAGGCCCTGGAGCGTTCCGGTCTGACCTGCAACAAGAACGCCATTCCCGGCGACAAGCGCAGCCCCTTTGTCACCTCGGGGATTCGTCTGGGCAGCCCGGCGGCCACCAGCCGGGGGTTTGGCGAGGCGGAGTTCCGTCAGGTGGGGCGGATGATCGTGCGGGTGTTGGATGGTCTGGCCAAGAATCCCGAGGGCGACGCCGCCGTCGAGGCGGAGGTGCGGAGTCAGGCGGCGGCGTTGTGCCAGCGGTTTCCCATCTACGCCAATCTGTGATGCCAAGGCTTCGGATCGCTTGAGCGGTTCGGTCCATGGGAGGAACCAGGGCGTCCCGGGATTTCTTGCGGGGCGCCCTTTTCATTTTGCAACAAAAGGGCCGCCAATTAACGAACCCGAAGGGTCCATTAGAGATGAAAAGTGCTTTTATAGTAGTTAAGTTTAAAGTTGCACCTGTCGTCAAACGGAGCCTGGGTTATGCCACCAACTCCTCAACCACGAAAACGTCATT
>JADGAP010000264.1 GCA_015231965.1 Magnetococcales bacterium
AATTGGTTGCATCCCCTGACGCCGCTTGAGGTCATGCGCCATTTTTAATTGGAACGACTATAAAACGAGGAGGATCCCCCATCAGGGACGAGGAGACGGACGATGACAGTCAAACTATGGCACAATCCCCGTTGCAGTAAATCCCGGCAGGGGCTGCAACTGCTGGAGGAGCGGGGCGCGGCGGTGAACGTGGTGCGCTATCTGGAAACCCCGCCGGACGCGGCGGAACTGGAGCGGGTGCTGGCTCTGCTGGGGCTGGAGCCCCGACAGTTGATGCGGACCAAGGAGCCACTCTACAAGGAACTGAGCCTGGACGACCCCGCCTTGAGCCGGGAACAGTTGATCGCCGCCATGGCCAGCCATCCCCTCTTGATCGAGCGGCCCGTGGCGATTTCCGGAGAAAAAGCGGCGTTGGGACGCCCGCCGGAAAAGGTGTTGGAGGTTCTTTGACCCTCCCCTTTCCCGGGTGTGTGGGGGGGCACCCCGTCACCCGGCGGGAGGGATCCCCGCCAGTTCCAACGCCTTGGCCACCCGCATGGAGGCGAACCACGCCGGGTTGAGGGAGTGGGTCGCGCCCCAGTAGGGAATGGGCTGAAGTTGCGGAACCTTGGTGGAGTTGATCCAACCGAAGCTGTCCATGGCCCCCATCACTTGATGGGCCTCGGGAAAATCGGGAGGAAAGTGGATCATCGCCCCCAGGGTGACGATGGTCAGGCGGGGCAACGGGGTTTTGTGGGCGTGATGCAGCCGGGCCACCCCTTCCAGGGCGTTTTCGATGGAAAAATTGCCCTTGCTGTGGCCCACCATCAGGGTCAGATGGTCCGGGGCGGCCAGCATCATCTCCAGCAGGGTGGTGGAGTCGGGGCTGCCGACGATAAATTTTTCTAGGGAGTGTTCCAGCAGGGGTTCCACCAGGGAGGCGGCGGCCTGCATCGGCTGCAACGACCGCGCCACCGCGTCCCGGGCGCGGTTGGCCGCCCCCAGCACGAACCATCCCCCCAGCCCCTCGGTCACCAGGTCGGCCATGCCGTAGCCGGAGACCACCGCCATCACTGGGGCGTCGAGGTGATCGGCAACGTTGCGCGCCAGGGCGGCGGCTCCCAGGTCCGAGCTCCCCACCCCCGCCACCACCACCGATCGGGGCAAACTCTTCCCCTCCCCCCGCCGCAGCCGGTGCAAAATCTCCTTCCGCCCATGACGCACGATGCGCTCGTCCGCCCGCCGGGGGTAGACCTCCAGGATGGCTCCTTCCGAGGTCGTGCTGTGGGTCAACTGGTGACGCTCCCGTTCGGTGAGCGCCCCGCAGTCGTAGAACACATAGTCCATCATGGTGTTGAGGGACCGGTAATAGCTCAACAAGGATTGCATCGGGTGGACGAAGGGCCAAGAGTCTGGGGAGTGGGACATGGTAAGCAACCTCGCGAAACGATCCTGGGGGCTTCCGCCCTCATCACCGGACAAGGGGAGATTTTTTGGCGCGGGATTCCATTAAAACCCCTTGTTCCCCGCCTTTCAACGGTCGAAAAGGAGGGGAAGGCGGGATTCGCCCGCCGCACACCGATCCGCGCCACTCCCTGGGGGGGCCATGTACAAGGGCAAGAGCGTCTGCGTGGTGATTCCCGCCTATAACGAAGAGGTGCAGATCGTCAAGGTGCTGACCACCCTGCCGCCCCTGGTGGATCACGCCGTGGCGGTGGACGACGCCAGCAGCGACGACACTCCGGGGGTGATCCAACGCTTGGCCGAGGCGGATCCCCGCATCGTGCTGCTGCGTCATGCGGAAAATCAGGGGGTGGGGGGGGCCATCGCCACCGGCTACTTGTGGGCGCGGGATCACGACCTGGACATCGCCGTGGTGATGGCGGGGGATGGCCAGATGGACCCGGTGGATCTGCCCGCCATCCTCGATCCGGTGGCCGATGGGCAGGTGGATTACGCCAAGGCCAACCGGCTGTTCAGCGGCGAGGCCTATCGGAAGATTCCCAAGGTGCGCTTTTTCGGCAACGCCATCCTCTCCATGCTGACCAAGATCGCCTCGGGCTATTGGCACATCGCCGACTCCCAGGCGGGCTACGCCGCCATCGGCAAGCGGGCGCTCAAGCTCATCGACTGGACCCGCATGTACAAACGCTACGGTCAGCCCAACGACATTCTCACCCGCCTCAACGTCTACGATTGCAAGGTGCGGGATGTCATCGTCGAGCCGGTCTATGGCGTCGGCGAACACTCCAAGATGAAAGTGCCAAAAGTCATCTTCTCCATCTCGTGGCTTTTGCTGCGGCTCTTCTTCTGGCGCATGAAGGAAAAATATCTGCTGCGGGATTTTCATCCCCTGGTCTTTTTCTACTTGTTCGGCGGACTGTCGATGCTGGGGAGTCTGCTCTTTTTCATCCGCATCCTCTACCTCTGGCCCATCGAGGGGAAAATTCCCGAAACCTCCTTCCTCTCCTTCATCTTCCTCACCGCCATGGGATTTCAATCCCTCACCTTCGCCATGTGGCTCGACATGGAGCGGAACAAGGATTTGAAATAATCACGGCGTTCCGTCCGGTGCCTTCTCCGTGGGCTCCACCCCCGCCCCGCCCTCCTCGGGCTTCGGCTTGGGCGTCCCGCCGGGGATCATCTCCTGGTCATCGTCGTAGAGAATGCGATGGGCGGGGCCGTCCAGATCCTCGAACTGCCCGCTCTTGGCCGCCCACAGCATCGCCGCCAGGCCGATGAAGCCCAGCAGCAAGGCGATGGGAAGGAGGAAAAAAAGGACGTCCATGGGAGGGAGACTTCGCGATCCGACGACTCAATGCCCGCCGGGCAGCAGTTTGATCAAGGCAATGACCACGCCCGATGCGCCGATCACCCACTGGATGATTTCCACCTTGGCCTCGGCCAAGTCCCGTTTGGTAACAAGTTCCGAGGCGCTGGCCTCCTGCACCGCCTTCAGGGCGTCGGCGTGGGCCTCCGCCTGGGCTTCGGAAACCCCGGCTTCCCTCAGCTTTTTGATGTAAGCGTAGGTGTCAAAGGTCAAAGTCGCCATGGAATCCTCCTTTGAATGACTATATCCTCCGGCTTAGGGGCGAGTCCACATACATTCAGCGAACCAAGTAAACAATCCTACTTAATAGAGTCGTTCCAAACCAATTTTACACATTACCAGCTAAAGATTTTACGCTCGTCATTCCCGCGAAGGCGGGAATCCAGGAAAGCCGATTGATGAATGGCTCCCTTCAAACAAACGGAAAAA
>JADGAP010000265.1 GCA_015231965.1 Magnetococcales bacterium
ATCCGCGTTTGAAAAATGGTTGATAGAAAGTTGCCAAAGGAGCCTGTAAGCGGGTGCATGGCGGAAGCATATGAAATCAAATAGAAAAAATATGAGAATTCCCGATCCAGGTGCGGTTCGCTCCACCATTATGTGATAGATAAACGCTATCTATCGAAAAGCCGCCCGCCAAGGCGGCTTTTTTCGTCTGAAATTCCCCAACAATTCCAATGGATAGCAAAACCGCCCAAAACAGGCCCACCCCCGGTGAGGTCGGCCCTCCGCCCGCCAGGGCTAAAAACGGCCCTGAACCCTCTCTCTTTCTCTGTGGTCGAGGTCGGATGCCCAATCCGACCTCAGGCGACTCCACCCCGACCTCTCCCATTAAAATCAACAGGTTGTATGCACACCGACCTCAGGGGCATTTTGACCTCACTTCGCACCGCTTCGGGAGGGGGTTCGGCGTCGAAGGGGCGACCTTGGTGAAATGTCCGTTTCCCGCGCCAACTGTACAGAATTTTGCGCCAACGTTCGTCCCGTTCGCTGGCATGGTTCTTTCCGATTGGCACGGGATTTTCGTCGATGCCAACAATATTATTGTATAAAAAATAAATGTTAAATATGGTATGTCTTGATCCACAACAGTACGCATGATCCCGTATGGTTTGAACTTCTTTGTCGGCTACAAAAATGAACACTTAAAAAGTGTTTAATTTTCTACTCAACATATTGAATTTAAAAGTAAAAACAAGAAAATCCACGCATGGATGCCTAAAAAATGTCGCGACCAGGGCTTCGCCCTTGGATCCAACCAGAGGGGGCACCAAGCCCCCTCTGGACTCCCTCACAAAGGCGCCTTCCATCCTTCCGGTCAGCTCTCGAATGGGCTTCCGCTTCGCGGCCCATTCTCTCGCTTCCCT
The DNA here is from genome assembly GCA_015231965.1 of Magnetococcales bacterium. Classification (GTDB taxonomy): domain Bacteria; phylum Pseudomonadota; class Magnetococcia; order Magnetococcales; family JADGAP01; genus JADGAP01. The sequence continues at coordinate 900 of JADGAP010000265.1, forward strand.
CCAGGATTCCAGGCCATCCTTGCAGGCGCTCCGCGCCAGGGTAAGAGGGTAAAAGGGCTAAGGGCTAGTCCTCGCGAGGCGGAAGCCCAGGCCGCCGAACCGGGCGCCCGGGTCGACGCGGCGGCGACGCGCGGAACGGACGCCGGCCGGGGAGTCGTCCCAGCTGCCGCCCCGAAAGACCCGGGAGGAGCCCGAATTTGGCCCTGACGGGTTATTCCGGGGTGCATTGGCATAATACTTGTTCTCATACCAATCCGACACCCACTCCCAAACATTCCCGCTCATGTCATATAAACCAAGCCCATTCGCAGACTTTCGACCTACAGGATAGGTTTCCATCCCTGAATTGCCATTATACCAAGCAACACGGTCAATATCGTTTCCGCCGCAATACATCTCGTCGTTCCTCCCACCGCTCCGACACGCATACTCCCATTCCGCTTCCGTTGGCAATCGATATCTGCCACTGCCACCAACATTCAGCTTCTTGATGAAATCCTGCACATCCTCCCACGATACCCGCTCCACAGGACACCCATCTCCACAAGACGAAAAATTCGACGGATTGCTCCCCATCACTGCTCGCCACTGCCCCTGGGTGACTTCATACTTACCAATTTCAAACGGTGACAAACATACTTCATGAACAGGCTTCTCATTACCATCGCCATCATTGCTTCCCATCTGAAAACAGCCGCCGGAAACACGAACAAACTCCATGTCGATTGCCGAATCACGTCCCCCAGCAGTCATCCCTCCCGTGGTGGATGGTTTGGAAACCACGGCTACCTGCTGACGACGTCCCGCCTCTTCTCGCGCTCGCGCCAAGGCCGCTTCCTTGCGACGACGAGACTCTTCGCGCAAACGCTCATCCTCGTCGGATTGAGGGTTGTCCTGGGTGTAAGCACTCAAAAAACGATCCCAGGCAGCCGCTTCCAGATCCGCTCCCCCACTGAATGAAACCACCTGATCAAACGCCGCCTTCATGCCAGACTGCCACCGATCCCAGCTTGCCTTAGCCTCTGCCTGCTGTTTTAGATCCTCCAGTGAAAAACCTGGAGTCTGGGCAGGAGGCGCAATAGGGGGCACGGGAGTGACCTTCACCAGTCCTTCCACCCGAAAGTAAAAATCCCCATCCGTCTGGTCGTACAAAGCCGGATTCTGCTGATGGCCTACGCCAGAAGCTTTCTTCCTGACTTCAGTGCGTACCTTCCTCACCGCCTCGTCCACACGCAAGCCAGGTTCCTTCATCACCTTCAAAAATTCCCGCGTGAATAATCCGTTCGGATCACGGTCCTTTTCATTTAATTCATCCAGTGCCTGTTCGTTCGCTCCCGCCGAGTAGATCACCATCAAACCATTCGGGGCTGATAGCGTCGTCAGGCCGCGTGTGGAACCAATGGCTCGACCGCTCTTCCGAAATGGATTGTCACGGCAGGCATCGATGATCGCCAAACTGAACTTCGCCTTGGTCTGCGCGATCCGATTTAAAATGGCGCTCAACTCAAGACCATCGTTCACCACGTCGTCTTCCTGCACAGCGTCCAAGTCGGTGGGCAACAGGTAGTTGCTCCCTCCCAACTGCACCCCATGACCGGCATAAAACAATACCGCTACGTCCCCGCCAGACAATCGACCCAAAAACTCACCCACCGCACGATTCATGTCTTTGCGACTGGCATCCGTCTTTAAAATTACCTCAAAACCCAGCGCCTTCAGCTCACGATCCATGGCCTGAGCGTCGTTCACAGCCTTGTTCAGCGCAGGAACGTTCCGGTAGGCGTTGTTCCCCATCACCAGCGCCACTCGTTTCTCTGCCCAGACAACGCCGGAACAGGACAAATGAAACACCAGCGCAATCAGCAGACAATAAATTGATTTCATAGAAATACCTTCCAAAACTAACCAGCTGAACGGCACTTCAAGTTGGTGAAACACTGCATCCCGTAATGGGATGCGATGAATACGGATTCCGAACTTTATCACGGTTACCGCTTTCCTGGCGAGATCATCAGCCATGCGGTTTGACTCTACCCCCGGTTTGACTTGAGTTTCAGGAAACGTTGAGGAAATCACGGCGTATCAATGCCTTGAAATCCCCAAACAGCCTCTCCTGATCCTCCCAATCCATGGGAATGCCGGTGCGCAGCTTTTCGAGGCTGATGGAGTCCGGGTACTGTCCATCTGTTGGTGCTTACAATTTGTTCGGGGGACTCTCGCATAGAAGGGAGATGTAGATGATATATATCGCTATCATATCATTATAATCATTTTTGGCTGTTAATTATTCATATTCTGAAGAAGTTAAGTCAAAA
>JADGAP010000266.1 GCA_015231965.1 Magnetococcales bacterium
GCGCTTTCAAGAGAAGCCGAAGCGTTTTTTGCTTCGGCGCAGCGCGCCCAATCGTCGCCGCAGGCGACCAGATTTTCACGGAACCATACCCGGTTGATTGCAGCCATGCCGCGCTGTGAAGGGGACGTCGCCTCGCCCCGTCTCCCCGGACATTCACGATCTTATATCGGTAAATTGTCCAATTATTTATATACATCTTAATGCATCAACGCGATGGTTTGACGGCGCGTAAGATGATAATCTTTGTTAGAAGACGAGGAGGCGTCCGCAACGCGGTTTCACCGCTCGGAACGCCTCTCTGAAGCCCCATGGAGCCTCAAGATGACACACCCGACCGCAGGAAGCGCGATTGTGGGATTTTTCAGCAAATTCCGCATTGGCTGGTTGATGCGCATGGTCTCCGCCCTCTCCCTCGGCATCCTGCTGGGGGTGATCGGCTTGAATTACTACTCCATCGGCTCGGTGCAGGCGCTCAACACCCATCTGATCGAAGGGCCCATGACGGCCAAGGATCGATGGAACGAGGTGGCCCTCAGCCAGGCCCAGGCGGAAATGGTGCGCATGGGCTACCTGGCGGACCCCCAGGACAAGACCGCTCAAGCCATGGCCCCCTTGATGGCGGCGATGCGCGACAAAAGCAGCGCCCTGGGCCAGACCGCCGCCTCGGTCAACAAGGAGCTGAACGAATACGAAAAAGCCTTCGGCGAACTGGCCTCGGCCATGCAGGCCAATGGCCACGCCCGGGCCAAGCTGATGAAAAATCGCGAAAAAGTGGAGGAGTTGGTCTACGAATCCAGCATCGTCTCGCTGGAGACCGCTCTCAACGAATTTCTGTTGGGAGAGATGGCCTATTTCGCCGACAAAAACCAGGACCGGGTGCGCACGGTGCGGGTCGCCCTCGACCGGCTGAACCGGGACGGGGCCGAAATGCGCAACGCCGGGGAGTTGAGCAAGGCGGTGGAGGCCTATCGCCAAACCTATGATTCCATCGTCGCCAACCTGGAGACCATCGCCTTGCGCTCCAAACAGATGGAGCAGCACGCCGCGGCCATCCATCAGGCGGTGGAACAGGGGGTGGGCACCGCCAACGACCAGGCCGCCGCCGCCGCCCGCCAGGCCGTGGAGCAGGCCGCCAGCGCCCAGCGCAACGCCCTGATCTGGACCTTGATCGGCATGACGGCGGCGATTTTCTTCTCCCAACTGTTCGAGCGGGCGTTGAACAAACGGGTCAACCTCACCCTCCAGGGGTTGCAACGGATCGCCCGAGGCGAGATCAACCACCGTTTTTCCACCCTGCCCGGGGCGCGCAACGAACTCTGCCTGATCATGAACGCCACCAACGACATGGCCGACAATCTGTCGTCGCTGCTGCGGGTGGTGTTGGAAAAGGTGGCGATGATCCATGAGGCGATTCAACACTTCGACGTGCTGAAAACCTCCCTGGCGGAGCAGTCGGCCAAGGGCGACCAGATGGTCACCGACGTGGTCCGGCGCAACGCCGAGGTGGACGACAACACCAAGTCGGTGTTCGATCTTTCGGAAAAGAACGAGGTCCAGACGCAACAGGCGGAAAACAAGGCCCGGGAGTTTCTCGGCATCATCCAATCCATGGCCGACGCGGCGGAGATGGCCAGCGCCAACGTCTCCACCACGGCGGCGGCGGCGGAGGAGATGTCGGCCAACGTGGCGGGGGTGAAGAGCAACCTGGAGCAGGTGGACCAGTCGGTGAACACCGTGGCGGCGGCGGTGGAGGAGTTGGAAGCCTCCCTGGGCGAGGTGCGCAAACGGTGCCTGCTGGCCGAGTCGGAGTCGAAGCGGGCCGGGGGATCGGTGCATGAGGCCAACGACGCCATGCAGCGCCTGGACAAGGCGGCGGTGGAGATCGACAACGTGGTGGCGATGATCAACCAGATCGCCCAGCAGACCAACATGCTGGCCCTCAACGCCAGCATCGAGGCGGCGGGGGCGGGGGAGGCGGGCAAGGGGTTCGCCGTGGTGGCCAACGAGGTCAAGGAGTTGGCCCGGGAGACCGCCAAGGCCACCAGCTTGATCGTGCAGCGGGTGAAAGAGGTGCAAAATCTGGCCAAGGAGGTGCGAACCTCCATGGATCAGGTGGTCATGGGCATCGGCGAGGTGATGACGGTCAACGGCGAAATCGTCCACGCGGTGGACGAACAGAGCCACACCACGCAAGAGATCTCCCGTTCCATGGATCAGGTCTCCCACGCCGCCAACGCCGTCACCCGCAACGCCGTGGAGTTGGAGAGCGCCTCCCGCGAGGTGGCCATGGCGGCGGCGGAGTCGGCCCGGGGGGTGGAGCAGATCGCCCAGTCCGCCGAGTCCGCCTCCGCCGGGGCGCGGCGGATCGCCGACGACGCCTCCCAAACTCGCTCCCAGTCCCTGGAGATGAAAGGCAAAACCCAGGAGATCTTCGCCGTCTCCGGCGAGGTGCAAAAGCTGGGGCTGATCATCTTCGATGTGATGCAATTTTTGCAAAAGGGGGCGGTGGAACTGGCCGATCAGACCCGTCGCCTGCAAGAGGGGGCGCGGGAACTCAAGAGTACCTCCAGCCGATTCAAGGTGGATGGGTGAGGAAGACGGGGGCGGAGAGCGGGCGTCGCGTCGCGCCCTCCGCCGAACCTACCCCGGTCGTTCGTGGCGGGACTCTCACGGCTTGGGCGGCGGGTCCGGAGGACGGAGGCGGGCGGCGGCGTCGTGACTCAACAGGGCGATGCGAAATTTACCAAAATCCACCCGCAACACCATGCGCAGCACAAACACCGAAAGGGTGAGCCCCACCCCGAAGCCGACCACCTCCCCCAGCCAATCGGGAATGGGTTCCCAGCCCAGGAGTTGCTGAAGCTCGATCAAGCCGGACATGGTCAAAAAGGTAACGACGCCGCACAGCACGATGGCCAGCAGATTGCGCCAGGTAAAAGCCCACCAAATCCTCGCCATCCGTTTCCAGGTCAAGATCAGTTCCATGGAGGACGCCTCCCCTCATCGTGTTCCCAGCGCCGGGGCGAGGCGCAGTTTCCGCCGCCTCCCCTTGGACCCGTTCCTCCGGCTTTCCTGGTGATGCCCGCCGAACGGGCATGGCGAAAGTGCGCGCCACCCCGGATCATGAAAGAATCAGAGCGCTCATCCCGCCCCTATAGGGGTAGGGAAGGGGTCTCCCCCTCCCCTCCCTCCGAACCGTGCGTGCGGTTTTC
>JADGAP010000267.1 GCA_015231965.1 Magnetococcales bacterium
CCCTTGAGCCCGACCCCGACCCCCTCCCCCCCCTGCCCACCCCTGAGGCCGTGGCCCGCCGGGTCATCCGCCTGGCGGCCTTGGGATGCCTGCTGTTCCTCACCTGGGCGGCGACGCAAAAGCTGGACATCGTCAGCATGGCCGACGGCGAGGTGGCGCCCAGCGGTCGGGTGAAGGCGTTGCAGCACCTGGAAGGGGGCATCTTGCAGCGGATCCTGGCGCGGGAAGGGGATGTGGTGCGCAAGGATCAAGTGCTGGTGATGCTGGAAAAAACCTCCAGCGACGCCGACCTGGGGGAGCTTTCGGTGCGGCTCAACTCCCTGCAAGGGGAGATCGCCCGCTTGGAAGCCGAGTCATCCGACGGCGACGACGCCCCCCAATATCCCGAAACCTTGCGCCAGGACCATCCCGAGGTGGTGGAGCGGTCGTTGCAGTTGTTCCACGCCCGACTGGAGAAGCGCAACAACGAACTGCAAACCCAGCGGGAGTTGATCACGCAAAAGCGGCAGGATCTGCGGGAGATCGAGGTGCGCCTGACCAGCAACCGCAAGGGGCTGCTCATGCTCAAGGAGCAGACGGCGATCAGCGAAAAGTTGCTGCAAAAGGAGTTGACCAGTCGCTACGATCACCTGTCGTTGCTGCGGGAGTCGGGGGCGCTGGAGAGCCGCATCGGCGAGGACGAGGCCGCCCTGCTGCGGGGCAAGGCGGCGCTGGAGACGGCGGAGCGGGAGATCGAAAACAAACAGAGCGCCTGGCGGGCCGAGGCCCGGGAGAGCCTGGAAAACGCCCGGCGGGAGTTCAACGAACTCTCCAACCGGCTGCGCAAGCTGGAGGACAACCTCCATCGCACCATCCTCCGTTCGCCGGTGGACGGAGTGGTGAAAACTCTTTACTTTAATACGGTGGGCGGGGTGATCAAACCCGGCGAGACGGTACTGGACATCGTGCCCGTCGGCGACCGGCTGCGGGTGGAGGCCAATCTGCCGCCCCAGGATGTGGGGTATGTTCAACCCGGACAATACGCCGGAGTGAAAATGCGCAGTCAGGATGTGATGCGCTTTGACCGCATCCACGGCCATGTGGCCCACGTCAGCCCCGACACGGTGTTGGTGGGGGAGCGCAAGGAACCGTTCTACAAGGTTTACGTCGAACCCGAGAGCCTGTATTTTCAGCGGGGCGACTGGAAATATCCGTTGCGTCCGGGCATGCAGGTGTCGGTGCAGATCCAGATCGGCGAACGCAGCGTTCTGGAGTATGTTCTGGATCCCTTCATCGATTCGTTGCAGTCGGCGCTGCGGGAAAAGTAAGCTCGGCTCGGCCCACCGCCAGACCGCGGGCATCATGCGTGATTCCAACCGATGAACGCCCCTCAGGGAGGATCATGTTCGACCCGGACGTCCAACGCGAGTTGTTGACCGAATTTTTTTCGGAAAACCGGGAGGCCCTCCACCGGATCGAGGCGGATTTGCTGCGCCTGGAGGGGTCGCCCCCCCGCGGCGAACTCTCCCCGCTGGTTCACTCGGTCTTCCGCAACATGCACACGGTCAAGGGCAACTGCCGGATGATGGATTTCGGGCGGTTGGAATCCCTGACCCACGAAGCGGAAAATTTGCTCGACCATTTGCGGGAAGGGCGCATCCCCGCCGATTCCACCCTCTGCGGCGTGCTGTTCCAAGTGCTGGACGCGGTGCGCTCCGCCCTCGACCACCTGGAGCGGACCGGACGGGAGGGCGAGGAGAACGCCCGCTTCGCCGACCTGACCCAGCAGATGCGCCGGATCCACGAGTCGGCGGATCAAGCCTATATTTTTGGTCGGGAATCCCCCCACGCCGAGGAGGCCGACGCTTCCGGGGAAGGGGGGGAGGAGGCGGAGGAGGATGACGATTCCGGGGAGGCCCTCGATCTCGGCCCGCTCCCCGTGGACGACGCCTCCTCGCCCGCTTCCTCTTCCTCCTCCTCCGTCGCCGCGCCGCAAAACGCCCGGCTGCGCTCGGTGCAACTCTCCATCGAGCGGCTGGACCAGTTGATGGACCTGGTGGGGGAGTTGAACGCCGCGTTCAACCATTTGCAATACTCCTTCACCCGTCACCCCGAGCAGGCCGCCCACTCCCTGGAGATGATGGAGCAACAGCTCCAGCAGTTGCAGCACGAGGTCTTGCAATATCGTCTGCAACCCATTGGGCGCATTTGGGAGAGTTATCATCGACTGGTGCGGGATCTGGCGGTGGCCACCGGCAAGAAAATCCTGCTGGAATTGGAGGGGAGCGACACCGAGGTGGACCGCAACATCTTGCTGGCCCTCAAGGAGTCGCTGGGCCACATTTTGCGCAATGCGGCGGATCACGGCATCGAGTCCCCGGCGGAGCGGGTGGCGGCGGGCAAATCCCCGGTGGGGGTGATCCGCATGAGCGCCGCCCAGAGCCATGGCCAGATCCACCTGGAGATCGCCGACGACGGTCGGGGGGTCGATCTGGCCCGGGTGCGGGACAAGGCCCTCGCCCTGGGGCTCATTTCGCCAGAACGGGCCCGGGAGGCCCCGGAAGAGGAGATTTTGCACCTGGTGATGCTGCCGGGCTTTTCCACCGCCGCCCAGGTGAGCGCCCTCTCCGGTCGGGGGGCGGGGATGGACGTGGTGAAGAGCGCGGTGGAAAAGGTGGGGGGGGCGATTCACCTCGCCTCCACGGCGGGGCGGGGAACCCGCATCCGGCTGCGCATTCCCCAAACCGTCTCCATCGTGCCGGCGCTGCTGGTGCGCAACGGCGACGCCAGTTACGCCGCGCCCCAGGTCAATGTGGTGGAGATGGTCTCCTACTACGGTCCCGACGTGGCCCATCACGTGGAAGGCAAAATGCGCCATCTGATGGTGCGGGTGCGGGATCGGCTGCTGCCTCTGTTGCGCCTCGACCGGCTGCTGGCCAGCCAAGCCCAGACCTCGGACGACGCCTCGCTGGACGAAATCCGCTCCGCCCCCGAACTCAACGTGGCGGTGCTGCAATCGGAGGAGCATCTCTTCGCCCTGGCGGTGGACCACATTGACGAGCCCGCCAATCTGGTGATCAAGCCCCTGCCCCGGGCCTTGCGCCGGGTCGCCATTCTCGCCGGGGCCGCCCTCATGCCCGACGGATCGGTCTGTTTTCTCCTCAACGTGGCCGAGTTGCACCGTTTTCTCGAA
>JADGAP010000268.1 GCA_015231965.1 Magnetococcales bacterium
GTCCCTTCTAACGGATCCGCATTCCGTTCAGGCTGATCAATTTTGAAATGGAACTACTATAATATACAATAGGATGGCCAGAATTTTCTCAGAGGACGGACGGCCTCTTGGCTCAAGAAGCGTGTACTGGTAGCCGCACGTTTTGCACTTGAACCGTTGCTTACCGTGAAGAAATCCGTTTTTAACGCTGGTCTTGGCCGCACATTTTGGACAGTCAGGGTTCATTGAGCGTCTCCCGTCGGGGTGAAAGCACCACACGGCAGGAGTATATCATATCACTCTTTGGTTAACACTCCCAAGCGAAAGTCAAAACCCCAGGGCTCCGCCCTGAACCCGCAGTCGCAAAGGCGGGGGTGCTGAATAGTTACCATTTATTGAATAATAATCCATGGGTTGCATGATGGGAGGCGTCTGAATCCGACAGGCTGCTAGGTCTAAACCATCCTTCAACTCCCCTCCGCCCTGGGGGGGAGCCCCACCAGCCGCTCGGCGCACAAGCCCACGGCGTGGCGATAGACCACATCGGCCTCCAGATTCGCCTCGACCCACGCCTTGGCCGCCAACCCTTCCTCGATCAACGCCCGCCGGGGACGGTGCAGCAGCCACTCGGCGCAGTCCACCGCCTCCTCCACCGTGGGGACGGCGTAGAGCCCGGGGCAATCGCGAAAGAGAAATTCATAGCCGGGATGGCGGGAGGTGACGTGAACCACCCCCGCCGCCAGGGCGATGGGCAGACGGTCGGAAAAATAGTAGGGAAGGTCGTCGTAGTGGTCCCAGTTGATGGACGCCCACCCCTCGCGCAGGGCGCGCTCCTGTTGATCGAAGGGGAGCGGGCCGCGAGCCCCCGTCACCCCCTCCCAGCCGCGACCGTACAAGGCCAGGGATTCGCCAAAAACCTCGGCGAGTCGTCGGGCCAGCCCCACCCGTCGCCGCCCCCCCGGCAGCGGCCATCCGGGAATCCGCCCCCGCCAGTTGTTGGCGATCATCACCAAGGCGTGGGGACGGTGCGCCGGGGGCTCCCAGGGGCGCCCGAAGCGGACGTTGTCGAACTCGAAGGGGAGGTAGCCCACCGCGCGGGCGCCATGCCGCCGAGCCAACGCCGCCATGGCCCCCAACCCCACCAGCAAGGCCAGGTCGCAACGGGAAAACAACACCTTCATCGACGGAGTGGGACGCTTCCACAAGCCATCGAAGATGTCGGCTTCGTGATAGACCAAAAGGCGGCAACGGGCCTTGAGTTGATCGAGGAAATCGCCGGTCAGGGGAAATTCGCTGACGTGCTGCCAAAACAAAATATCCGGGCGCATCGCCTCGCAAAGGGCCAGCAGTTCGGATTGGACCTTCCCGGCATCCCGTGTTTGGCGCCAGCGGGCGAGAAAGGAATAGGCGGCGTATTGGGAGAGAACCCCCTCCCGGGCCAACCGTTCCAGGGCCTTGCGCGGACCGATTTGCCAGGTGGCGGGATCCGCCTCGTCCACCTCGTTGGGCAGATGCAGCAGCTTCACGGCGTTTTCCCTCCTCCCCAACCTGGCCTGGCAGTCTGTCGGATTTAGACCCCACCCATCATGCAACCCATTGATGATTCATCAATAAATTTTAATTGATTGATGAATCATCTCAGTCTATTCATTGTAGTATCAATAGGTTGCAACCTATTGATACGGATCATCCGACAGACTGCCGGCCCGGCGGCCCGATCCCCGGAGGATCGCTTCCGTTTTCCCTTCTTGCGTTATAGCATGGGAGGGCCTCGCCGGGGGAGAGGGGGGGCGTGGGCGGGGTCGGTTCACGCCCCTTTTCAACCCCTTCCGCCAAGTTTCAACGTTCATTTTCCCGCCGCCTCCCGGAGTCCATGGAACCATCGTCATCACTGGAGGATTTCGCGTGGATCGCCACGCTGCTGCTGGGCATGATGGCCTCCCTGACGCAATTTCGCGTCATGGCGATCATGACGGGGCTGGTGTGCGTCTCCACCGCCACCTTGGCCTGGGAGCCCGACTGGGAGTTGGGGGCGATCACCCTCTACGCCCAGGACATCGCCTTCGCCATTCTCGGCTTCGGCGCGGTCAGCCGCCTGCTGCTGGGCGGGGCGATGACCGCCCTGCAACGAACCTGGCTCGCCCTGTCGATCCTCTTCCTCCTGGAGTTCCTGCGCGGGGCGATGACCCACGGCGTGATGCCCGCCGGGGTGGGCTATCGCCCCTTTTTCTATCTTTCCGTCGGTGCCCTCTACTTTTCCACCTGGAACTACGATCTTCGGATGATCCAGGGGGTGCAGCGGCTGTGGCTCTCCGTGGCCGGGGCGCTGCTGCTGGCGACCCTCTTCCTCTGGAGCGTCGAGGATTTCACCTGGAGCAGCCCCTTTTATTCCCTGGGAAGCCTCTACGAACCCTGGCGGGTGGTCAACGCCGGGGCGGCCTTGTGGATGGCCCAGGCCGCCCTCCTCTCCCTGCTCGCCTGGTCCACGCCCCACGCCGGCATGGGAGGGCGATTGGTCGCCCTGGCCTTGGCCTGCGTGGTGGTGATGTTGCAACATCGCAGCGTCTGGGCGGCACTGCTGGGGGGAGGGGCGGTGTTGACCCTGCTGGAACCCCGATTGCGCAAAATCGTCCCGCCCATCCTCCTGATCACGACGCTGGGATTTTTGCTCCTCACCCTGCTGCTGGAAGCCGCCGGACTTTCCATCACCACCGGGCTCTCCGCCGCCGTCTCGGAACCCTTTGACGACGAACACAGCACCTTCGCCTGGCGGGTGGAGGGGTGGCGCATTCTGGTGGAACGAACCTTCGCCGGAGGATTCTTCAGCATCCTGCTGGGCGACGGGTTCGGCGTCTCCTACGAACGAACCATCGGATGGGGCCTCACCAAGGTTTCGCCCCATAATTTCTTTGTGCAAACCTTCATTCAAACCGGCTTGGCGGGAACCTTGGGCCTGCTCTGGTTTTTCCTGCGACTAGCCCGCGGTCTCTTGCGGGAGGAACGGCAAGAGGTCGCCGGTTTGCCCCTGAATCAGGGTTCCGTCCATCTGGCCCTGTTGGTTTCCACCCTCCTTTTTTCCTTCACCTACTCCCCGGGGTATGAACAGTCCCTGTTGTGGGGCATGGCGATGGTCCTGTTCGGCGAGAGACGACGGGCCGCCGCGCCGCCCCTCCCCCACCCCCTCTC
>JADGAP010000269.1 GCA_015231965.1 Magnetococcales bacterium
AGGGGTGATCACCTGGCACGACTTTTACGACATGCCCGATTATGTGGCCGATCCCCCGGAAAAACGGGGGGTTTATCCCTGGCTCAATGAGCTTCACCGCCGGGGCGGTCTGCCCATGCGGCGCATCGCCGGAACCTTTCTCGTGGCGGGATCCAAGCGGTGGATCGGGCGGGAGCCCCCCGGAATCTTGTTCCAACCCGGCGACGTTCCTCCCCCCTTCGGCGGGCGGAACGTTCGGCTGGGTGCCTGGTGCGAAAAGGCCCCTCGGGATCCCGGTTGAGTGATCACGACATCGTCGTTCCACTTTCAAAATGGTGCAAGTTGGACGAAGCGCAGTCCCATTGAAACGGATCCGCGCTTCGTTCAGCGGGATCAATTTTCGAGGGGAACCTTTGTCTTGCAATCCATCCCCGAACGGTCGAAGCCCCGCGCTCTCCTCCGGCGTCCTCCGCCGCCCCCTTGCATCGTCCCCTGCCACGAAGCAATTGTGTTTCACGAGAAAAGAAAATAGTATCAGACCTGTTCGACGGCGTGAGCCAACCGAACGTTTCATCCAAACATTGCCTTTTCGCCGACGAAAGCTCCATCGCCATGGCCGTCGCCAAAAAATGTCCGGAATGCAAAAAGGGAACCCCCCTGTGGTTCATCTCCTGGGCCGACATGGTGACGCTGCTGCTGTGCCTGTTCGTCATCATCGTCGCCTACTCCTCCACCAGCGCCGCCAAGTTCAAGGAGGTGGCCGGTTCGATGAAGGACGCCTTCGGGGTGCAGAAGGCGCAGCGCATCTCCCCCATTTTGGCGGGCTATGAACTGATCGGCATGGAGTTCAACCAAGAGGTCAAACTGGTGGAGTTGGTGGAGCGGGTGCGCATGGTGATGTCCGAAATGGTGGACAACGGCAGCGCCGAGGTGGTGGAGACCGAGGCGGGCTTCATGATCACCGTCAAAAAAGACAAAATGTTCGAGGACAATAGCATCAAGTTGCGCAAGGAGGTGGAGCCGACGTTGCAGGAGATCGCCAATCTGGTCTCCTCCATGCCCAACCAGATTCAGATCGCCGGTTACACCGACGGCTCCTCCCAGGATCCCACCTCGCCCTTTGCGTCCCATTGGCTCCGGGCGGCGGGTTACGCTTCTTCGGTGGCGGACTATCTCACCAGTCGGGGGGGCATTCCCGCCCAGCGGATGCAGGTGACCAGCCATGGGGCTTACGTGGGGGCGCCCCAACAAGGGGCGCTGACCGGCGTGGAAAACCGGGTGGAGATCACCATCCTTCGCCTGACCGGGCCAGGGGGCGGGAGCGGAGGCGACGACGGGGGTCAACGGACCGGGTCGACCTCCGATGACCCCACTTCTCCATCACAGTAGTCTGATGGTTTCGCCGGTTATGACGTTGACCGGCCTGATTCGCGACGAGGGTGAAGCATGGATATTTCATCGATCATCGGCATGGTCATCGCCTTCGGCATCCTGAATTTCCTGGCTGCCGGCAAGTATGCCATGTACATCAACGCCCACGCCTTCATCGTGGTGATTGGGGGCATCATCTCCTCGACCTTCGTCAAGTTCAGCTTGCACGAGGTGCTGGGGGCGGGGTCGATCATCGGCAAGGTGTTTTTCCTCAAGCAGGAGCATACCCGGGATCTCATCGCCCAGATCGTGGACATGGCCAACGTCGCTCGCAAGGATGGCATTCTGGCCCTGGAGCGGATAAAATCCGACAATCCCTTCCTGCAAAAGGCGATCAATCATTGCGTGGACGGCGTGGATCCGGCCAATCTCAAGGAGATGCTGGAAAAAGAGATCGAATACCTGGCCGAGCGCCACCACGTGGGCATCGTCATGTTTGAAAGCATGGGCGAGGCCGCCCCGGCCTTCGGCATGGTGGGAACCCTCTTCGGCATGGTGGACATGCTGGCCAACATGTCCGATCCGTCGTCCATCGGTCCGGCCATGGCCACGGCCCTGCTGGCCACCTGCTATGGGGCCATTGTCGCCAACTTTTTCACCGGCCCCATGGCCATCAAGCTCATCCACTACAGCAAGGAAGAGCAGATGATGTGCCGCATCGTCATCGATGGCATCACCGGCATTCAGCACGGCACCAACCCCCGCATCCTTCACGACTCGTTGATGGCGGCCCTCTCCCGAAAGCATCGCGAGGATGCCGGTTGATTTTTTGGGTTCGAGGCCCCTTTTTCCGCTCCTTTTCCCCCCCCCGCTTGTCGCAGGGGCGAAAAAGATTCACTCCCCGGCGAAATATCGCTTGTCAGGGTGGGTGAATATTCGTATATTAGAATTGATTAATAAACGACCGCCAAGACTTGTGTTCGTGGCCGGAAGCATCTAGTTTGTAGGCGATGCTTTCTGGGGGGAGGGCGTCAAGGGTAACGAACCAACATGGCGCGGGTGAATCCATGATAAGCACGGGCTTCATTGGGCTGGCGCGGCGCGTGGGCGCGGCGGGGGCGTTGGGGGTGGCGGCGTGGCTGGGAATGGGGGGGATTCCCTCTCTCCAGGCCGAGTCGGCGGATCCGAAAAATCCCCAGCACTACGAAGCCTTGGGCAAGGATTTCGGGCGGTTCATGGAATCCTTCGCCGACCAGTTGAACCGGAGTCGCGAGGGGGAAAATTCGCGGGATCGCTATAATACCAGCTATCCCCCGCCCCGCGCCGCAGCCCCCGAGGAGCGGCGGGAAGCCCCGGCCCCCCGGGTCGCCGAGGCACCCCGGGGCTATCCGGAGCGCGGCAATCCCAACTACAACTGGTACGATCCCTGGGGTGCCGCCACCCCCTGGAGCGGCCCCGATCCCAGCCTGATGGATGATCCCTGGGATCCCTGGGGCGGTTCGGGAGGGGGATACGGTTGGGGCGGATATCGCCGCCATCGCGGATTGGATGCGTGGGATCGCTGGCCGATGGATGGGCTCCGCGACTGGTGGAGCGGCGGGTCGGGATGGAATCGCGGATTGGATCGTTGGCGTTATGATCCCTGGCGCACCGACCCCTGGGGGGATTACGGTTATGCCCCTCCCGCCTACGACCGCTATCGCGGCGGATACGGCGGATACGGCGGTCATGGCGGGTACGGGTACGACCCCTGGGGGGGGGGATGGTGATCCCTCGGGAAGAAGCGGGC
>JADGAP010000026.1 GCA_015231965.1 Magnetococcales bacterium
TGCGGAGGATGGCGACGGCGGAGCGACCGGGGGGGGTGGCCGGGGCGAAGATCGGGGCGTGGTCGACGGGGGGCGGGGCGAGCGGCATGGGGGGAGAGGTCGCGCGATGGGAGATGGAAAACAGGGATGTTCGGTCATTCCGCCGACAGAGTTCCGGGAGGGCGTTACTCCCCCAGCAGGCCCTCCTCCGACAGACTGACCACCTCTTGGCCCCCCACGATCACATGGTCCAGGACGCGGATTTGGATGCTCTCCAGGGCCAGGATCAACTCCCGGGTCAACTGGAAATCCGCCGCCGAGGGCCGGGGATTGCCGGAGGGGTGATTGTGGGCCAGGATGACGCTGCAGGCGCGATGACGCAAGGCGGCTTCCACCACTTGCCGGGGGTGGACCACCACGTCCCGCACCGTTCCCTCGCCCACCAGGGCGGGATGGATCAAGCGGTTGCGACTGTCCAGGCAGAGGGCGTAGAACACCTCCTCGGTGCGGCCCGCCATCAGGGGCAACACGTATTCCTTGGTTTTGTGGGGTTTGTTGAGGGCGGGCTTGAGGCGGTTGGTGCTGTCCAGCAGGTAGCGGCGGGTCACGGCGGGAATCAGGGTGAGAAAAAGCCCCGCCAGGCTTCCCACCCCCGGGGCGAGGGCCAAATCGGCGGCGTCGGCCTCGAACACCCCCGACAACGAGCCGTAGCGTTGCAACAGCAGATGGGCGATGGGGTTGGTATCCCGCCGGGGCAGGGCGTGGAACAGCAGCAGTTCCAGCACCTGATGATCGGCGAACCCCTCCAGCCCCTCTTGCGTAAACCGCTTGCGCAGCCGCTCCCGGTGTCCGGCGTGCAGGGGACGGGAAGTCTCGGCGTTCTCCTCGGCGTTCTCCTCTCCGGGGGCGGAAGGCTCCTCCTCCGACCGGGGGGAAGGGGAGTCCGGGGCGGGCGGAGCCTTGGAGGGCGTCGGGCGTTTGTTCGCCACGCGGGGGAGGGGGACGGCCTGGCCCTCGCGCCCGGCCGGGGCGGCGGGCGTGGGGACGGGATGGCTCTGACTCAAGGGGGCGGCGGCCATCTCCTCCAGCAAAATGGCCCGGGCCTCGGAACCCATGACGCCGGATTCCCGGGTGTCTTCCGCCTTGCGCACCCGTTTGATTTCCCTGGCGACGCGGGATTCCTGTGGTGCCGCGGCGGGCGGCGCGGGCTCCCGGGGCTTTTTCCCACCAGTCTTGCTGACCATCGTGCGGATCCCTCCCCCCATGCAGCGTGTGTGGGAGACTATAAAACAGCTTTGTCTTGGAGAAAATGGACGCTCATCCGCAACAACCGCTCCTTCGTTCCATGAAGGGGGGGAAAATATCGTTCAACGGGCGTGGCAGGGAAACAAAGAGGGAATAACGATGGGGGGAGAATCGCGAAACATCAACGGATAAACAAGGAAACCCACTGTGGTAGGCGGGGCAAGTATGGTTCTACGGACGCCCCGACGCGCCTTGGGAACGCAACGCGGATTCTTTCTCTCCCCGGAATCGATTCGCGGATCGATTCCGGGGGACGTGGCGGGGGTCAGGACCAGCGGGCGAGCTGTTGTTTCAGAAAGGGGAGCATTTGGGGACGAAGATCGTCCCGTTCCAGGGCCAGGGCGAGATTGGCCAGTTGAAACCCGGCCTTGTGGCCGCAGTCGTAACGCACGCCCTGGAAACGGAAACCGTACACCGACTCCTTTTCCAACAAGCGGGCCATGGCGTCGGTGAGTTGAATCTCCCCCCCGGCACCTCGGGATTGCCCTCCCAGCAGGTCGAAGATGCCAGGGGTCAGAATATAGCGTCCGATGAGGGCCAGACGGGAAGGTGCCAGGGCCGGATCGGGTTTTTCCACCAACCCCTTGGCCAGCACCAATCCGTCCTGTTCATGGGCGGGGTCGATAATGCCGTACTTGTTGGTGTCGCACGCGGGAACCTCCTCCACCGCCACCATGGAGCATTGGAGCGTCTCGAAGCATTGGGTCATCTGTTGCAGCACCGGGGTGTCGCCCCGCACCAGGTCATCGGGAAGGATGACGGCGAAAGGTTCATCGCCCACCAGATCCCGGGCGCACCACACGGCGTGACCCAAGCCCATGGGGTTGATCTGTCGGGTGGAGGCCACCGAGAGTTGTTCCGGCGTGGTGTCCAGCACCAATTGCAGCAGATCGTATTTCTTGCGGGAGCGCAGGTGTTCTTCCAGTTCCGGGGCGCGGTCGAAGTGGTCTTCCAACGCCCCCTTGTCCCGGCTGTTGACCAGGATCACTTGACTCACCCCAGCCGCCAGCGCCTCTTCCACGGCGTACTGGATGAGGGGCTTGTCCACCACCGGCAGCATCTCCTTGGGAACCGCCTTGGTGGCGGGGAGGAAGCGCGTTCCCAACCCCGCCACCGGCAACACGGCCTTGCGAATTTTCATGGCGTCCCGCCTTGCCCGACCCCTGCCGGGCAAGGGCAGGGGGATGCATCGTTGAAATCAGTTATTCAAGGCCCCTTGATTGATCCAATCCCGCAGCATCTGGACTTCGCATTTACTCAGGGGACGGCGATTGTGGGGCATGCGGATGCCTGCCCGACCTTCCACCAGCACCACCAGATTGCTTACCATGGCGTTGCCGGGCACCACCACGGGACCGAACTTGGTGCCCCGCATCAGGCCGTCGTATCCATCCAGATTGAGCCCGCTCTGCCGCTCGCCGTCGCCGCCCGTGACGTGGCACTCCTGGCAGCGGTTTTTCAGCATGGGCAGAACGTCCTCCTTGAAGCTCATCCGTCCGCCCGAATCGGGCCAAGCGGAGCCGCCGCCCATGGCAGGCATGGAAGCGCCGCCCATGGGGGGCATGGGGGGCATTCCCGGGGGATCCTCGGCCATCGCTCCGCCCGCCGCCATCAAGGTCAGCAGCGCCACTGCCGCCGCGCCCAACCGTTTCAGATTCGCCGCCATTGTCCGTCCTCCCATCGCGACCCGTTGTCGAATTCAAACCTTCGCCCCTGGATTGCTTTTTGTTCGCTTTGGGGCGCATCGGAGGTTTATATCACGATTTTACCGTCAAGACGAAGCATTCCACGTCCTCTCCTGGCATAGCGGCGCCTTGAGGGGTTAGACTATTCCCCAAGCGGTGGGTGATCGCCGCGGGGGTTCCCCGTTCCAACGCCCGATCCACGGGATTTTTTCGCCATGAACTCCGGTTTTTTCGGCCCCTTCGGCGGGGCCTACATCCCTGAAATTCTCCACGAGACGGTGCGCCAGTTGACCCTGGCCTACGAGGCCGCCCGGGCCGATCCCGCCTTTTGGGAGGAGTACGTCCGGTTGATGGAAAACTATTCCGGCCGCCCCACCCCCCTGACCTTCGCCGCCAACCTGTCGGCGGAGTTCGGGCGCAAGGTCTACATTAAGCGGGAGGATTTGAACCAGACGGGGGCGCACAAGGCCAACAACGTCCTGGGGCAGGGGCTGTTGGTCAAGCGGATGGGCAAGCGGCGGGTGATCGCCGAGACCGGGGCGGGGCAGCACGGCCTGGCCACCGCCACCATGGCCGCCCGGCTGGGGTTGGAATGCACCATTTACATGGGGGCCAAGGATGTGGAGCGGCAACGCCCCAACGTCTTTTGGATGGAGCGGTTGGGGGCGGAGGTGGTGCCCGTCGTCGCTGGCTCCCAAACCCTCAAGGACGCCATCAACGAGGCGATGCGGGACTGGGTGGGGAGCATGGACCACACCCATTACGTTTTGGGCACCGCCTGCGGCCCCCATCCCTTTCCCGAGATGGTCTCCTGGTTCCAGTCGATCATCGGGCGGGAGGCGCGGGGGCAGATTTTGCAATTGGAGGGGCGTCTGCCCAGCCACGTTTACGCCTGCGTCGGCGGCGGCTCCAACGCCATGGGGATCTTCTCCGGCTTTTTCGACGACCCCGAGGTGGCGTTGATCGGGGTGGAGGCGGGGGGGCGGGGCTTGGCGGGGAACGATCACGCCGCCCGGCTGGCCTCGAAAAAGGGGCGGCTGGGGGTGGCCCACGGCTACAAAACCTACTTTTTGCAGGACGATGACGGGCAAATGCAGGAGACCCATTCGGTGGCGGCGGGGCTGGATTACGTGGGGGTGTCGCCGATCCTGGCCCATCTGGCCGACGCGGGCCGGGTGCGCTTCGAGGCGGCCACCGACGACGAAGTGGTGGCGGCGCTGCAACGCCTGATGAAACGGGAGGGGATCATCCCCGCCCTGGAGTCCTCCCACGCCCTGGCCGGGGCGTTTCGCGAGCTGCCCGGTTTGCCGGAGGGGGCGGTGGTGATCGTCAATCTGTCGGGTCGGGGGGACAAGGATATCTTCACCATCGCCGACGCCCTGGACGATCCGGCGTGGCGGCGGTTCATCCGGGAGAAGGCGGCGTGCTACGCCCGGCGGGAGGAGGGGGCATGAGCGGCGCTCTGGAGGGGGAGATTCGGCGTCGGCTGGCGGCGCGGCGGGCGGCGGGGCGGGTTCCGGCGCTGCTCATGTCCCATTTGGTGATGGGCTATCCGTCGCTGGAGGAGAACGCCCGGGTGATCGACGCCATGGCGGCGGCGGGGGTGGAGTTGATGGAGTTGCAAATCCCCTTTTCCGAGCCCAGCGCCGACGGACCGGTGATCGCCCGGGCCAACCAGCAGGCCCTGGACGGCGGGTTCAAGGTGGATCAAGGGATGGCCTTCGCGGCGGAGATGATCCGGCGTCATCCCGGGGTCAAGTTTTTGCTGATGACCTACTACAACATCGTCTTCGCCCGGGGCGAGGAGCGCTTTTTGCGTCAGACGGCGGCCCTGGGCGCTGCCGGGGTGATCGTTCCGGACCTGCCGTTGCAATACGCCGCGCCGGCCCTCGATCTTTGTCGGGAGTTGGGGCTGTCGTGGGTGCAATTGATGACCCCCACCTCCCGTGATGAACGCCTGGCCGAGGTGGGACGGGCGGCGGACGGCCTGGTCTATTGCGTCGCCCGGCGGGGCGTGACCGGTCAGCAGAGCCGCTTCGGCGAGGAGTTGCGGGAGTTCATCGGACGCTGCCGCCAGGCGACGGACCAACCCCTGGCGGTGGGCTTCGGGGTCAAGCGTCGGGAGGACGTGGCGATCCTCGCCGAGTTGGCGGAGATTGCGGTGGTGGGCACGGCGGCCATCGAGGTCCACTTGAAGGAGGGGGCCGCCGGGGTGGAACGGTTTTTCCGCGGCTTGCGCGAGGATGGTTGACCATCGGTGCAGGAAGGGATGAGCGTGGAACCATTTCCTTGGAACGCCAAATTCGCCATCGGGGTGGAGCTGGTGGATCTTCAGCATCGCTATTTTCTCGATCTGATCAACCGGGTGTGGGACGGCTTCTCCCTGTCCGAGGATGAGGTCTATCAACGCCGGTTGATCCAGGAGTTGCGGAAATACGCCGAGTTCCATTTCCTCTCGGAGGAAAATCTCGCCTACTCCCTGGGGCTTCCCCATTTGAGTTTGCACCACGAGCGGCACATGGAGTTGCTGGGGGAGTTGGATCGTCGCACCGAGGCGGTGCTGCGGGAAGGGGCCGACGCCGAGGAATTTTTCATGTTTCTCATCAGTTGGTTTTCCGGACACACCTACTACGAGGATCGCATCCTGTTTGCCGTGCGGGAGACGTGACCTCCCGTCGCGCCCCAGCCCGGCGCGGGGGATTTGGACCAAGAGTTTGGAAGGGGCGGTCATGAGCGATTTTCAGCATCCGAATACGAATCAGGAAAAGCGGGAATTTCCCCGCGAGATGGTGCGATTGCGGGCGGAGGTGTTGCTCGAAATCCGAGGCATGGTGCGGGTGATCAAGGCCGAGACTGTGGATGTCAGTTACCGGGGCATTCGGCTGATGACGTTGGCTCATGTGGCGGACGTGGTTTTGGGACAGGCGGCGGCGGTGCGCATCGCCTTGACCGACGATCTTCCGTTGTCCCAGTGTCATGCGGTGTTCATCTGCCAGTTGGCCCGGCATTACGAGGGGGAGTTGGGGCTTTACCTCACCGATCCCGACATTTGGGGGGAGCATGGTCAGGTGGGGGCGTCGCCGGTGGCGGTGCGGCGCTCCGATGGTCGGCTGGAGGAGGGCTGGCTGGCCCTGCCCCACGGCGCCGACATCCCCCATCACATCCGGGCCAAGCTCCGCGCCTTCGCCAGCAAAAACGCCGACCAGGGGCTGATGGCGGTGGTCTGCTGCAAACCCCCCGTCCTCCCCGGCGGCAAAACCGATTTCAAGGTGGTCAACCTGCTGGAGCTGATCGAAACCCAACGCCATGTCCGCCGCCTCCTCACCGCCGAGGCACCGGAGGAGTGAGGGGTGTTTGGGAAATCTCTTGACCTAGGCGTCATAAGCTGAAAAGCTTCGTGGGAAGGGGGCTCTGTCTGAAGGGATTTGGTATGCTTCCAGCGCCTCCCAATTTGGGGAGCGGAAGTTCCGACTTGGGTGAAAGTCGTTCCAAGATGTTTTCCAGGAGATTGAGAGCATTACTATGATGGCCGGTATGATCCTGTTAACTCGTTGGAATCATGTAAGGAAGTGAAAATGCTTCATAGCATAACACTGCAAGATTTTAAAAGTTACCGGAAAGCCACACTGCCATTGGCTCCCTTGACAATGTTAATCGGCGCAAATGCGTCAGGCAAGAGCAACGCCATTGAGGGGTTGCGCCTTCTTTCGTGGTTGGCGCAAGGAAATCGACTGACATCCATTCAGAATTTTGTTCGGGAATCCGAACAAATTGTGCGAGGAAGGATTCAGGACTTGGCGTATTCACAATCCGGTCAGTTCTCATTCTCTTGCCGCTCGATTGATCCAAGGACCAGTACCACTTCTCAGGAACTTATGATCAGTTTATCCATAGGTTCGGATGATTTGTTGCATGTGGCTGCTGAACGGCTCGACGACTCTTCCGCTGGAACCAGCATGCCGCTCTACGAAGTTGTTTCGGAGCCCAGGAAAGTTGGCAACGATCTTACGGTGTCTTACAATAACTTTCGCAGGGGAGGGAAAAAACCAAGGATCGTTTGCAGCGATCAATGCGCGGTTTTTACGCAATTGGATAATCCGTCGAGATTCGATAAGAGCCATACAGATTCGCATAAGCACATTCCTGTAGCGACTGAACGGTTCAGAAGTTGGCTGTCAAATATTTTATTTCTGGATCCTGTTCCTGTTCAGATGCGGGATTATGGTTTTCAGAATGAGAGGTCCATGAAGAGGGATGGTTCTAATTTATCGGGAGTGCTTTATAATCTTTGGGGAGGAAGGGAGGAAAATCCGACGACGAAACAGCAAGAGAATCGAGAGACAATTTTAAATTTCATCCGCAGTCTCCCGGAGCAGAACATCGCATCGGTAAAGTTTTTAGACACACCTCGCAAGGAAGTGATGCTTCAACTGGTTGAAACCTTTGGTGGCAAGGAACTCGACTACGATGCCACCCTATTGTCGGATGGAACTTTACGGGTATTGGCTATTGCCGCAGCCATGTTGACTGCGCCGGAGGGCGGTCTGGTTGTTATTGAAGAGATTGATAACGGAGTACATCCCAGTCGGGCCAGGCAACTTCTGCAACAAATAGCCATGTTGGCTGAAAAAAGGCATTTGCGAGTATTGCTCAGCAGTCACAATCCGGCTTTGTTGGATGCCATACCCACGTCCGCCGTGCCGGACGTGGTTTTCTGTTACAGGGATCTCAAGGATGGTTCGAGCTGCTTGGTTCGCCTGGAGGATATTCCTGATTATCCTGAATTGATCGCCCAGGGAAGCGTGGGTCAGCTAATGACCTCCGGATTTCTTGATTCTTTTGTGAAAAATCATCCCGGACCGGATGAACGCAAAAAGAAGGCGATGGAATGGTTGGAGAGGTTCCGTAAGGAAGTCGAGGAGACGCACGAATGAAAGAAGTTCATATTGTTGATCATACTATCTTATTGAGCAAAATAGACGTCGAGCCATGGTCCGACCGAAGGGAGAAGGTTCTTGAAAAATTCAAGGAAGCAATAAGCGCAGGCGAAATTAATTATTATTTACCTCTCTCATCCATTATTGTGGCTGGAGCGATTGTGGCTTCCATTGAAAATGAAGGGAAGAGGGCCGAGGCCAACCGTTCATTTTCTTATGAGTTGGAAACTGTGCTTGCAGGGGATAGCCCCTGGACTTATTTTGGTTACAGGACGGATATCAGTCCCTATTTACAGGGGGATTTTCTAAAGATTATTAGAAAGATTAGGAGAGACCCTGACTTGGAATTAAGTTCGCAACTTGTTATCGAAGAGTGGAGAATTGCCGCTCAGTTGCATCGACAATCCCGGGTTAAGATTTTCTCTCTTGATCCCGGGATGGAAAAAATTGATACGGCTATCATGAGGCCGTAGAATTCATCTCCTTCCGCCGCTCCATCCACTGCTCATGGTTGGGCAGCTTGAGGGAGGAGAGCCAGGCCAGCATCACCAGGGCGGTGGAGACCCACAGGCACCCTTCCAGCCCCTGAATCTGGTACATCCAGCCGGAGAGGACGGTTCCGGTGAGGCGGCCGGCGGCGTTGGCCATGTAGTAGAAGCCCACGTTCATCGCCACCTTGTCCCGGTCGGAGTAGAGCAGGATGAGGAAGGAGTGGACCGAGGAGTTGATGGCGAAGACCACGCCGAAAAAGAGCAGGCCGACGATCAGCACCAGGGAGGGGGGCCATCCCTGCATCAGCCCCAGGGCGATGCCGGCGGGGAGGATGGCCAGGAGAAAGGCCCAGAGTCGGGCGGAGCCGCCGTCTGGGCCGCGATCCGCGCCGTTGGTGTCCTTTTGCCCCCCCAGCAGCCCCGGAGCGGAGGCCTGGACGAGGCCATAGCCGATGACCCAGGCGGCGAGAAAGGTTCCCACCTCGGCGTGGGCCCAGCCCGCCACCGAGGAGAGAAAGACCGGCAGGCCCACGGTGAACCAGACATCCCGGGAGCCGAAGAGGAAGAAGCGGGCCGCCGAGAGGGCGTTGATCTCCGGCGTCTTGGAGAAAAACTGGCTGAATTTGGCCTTGGTCGAGGATTTGCCCATCGCCTTGGGCAGCAGGATCATGGCCGCCAGCAGCGCCGGAACCAGCAGCGAGGCCAACAGCAGCAGCGCGAATTGAAATCCCCCCACCCCCAGCAGCACCCCGCCGAGGAAAAAGCCCGCCCCCTTGAGGGCGTTCTTGGAGCCGGTGAGAATCGCCACCCACTTGAAGAGCTTGGAATCCTGACCTTCCGGGGCCATCAGCTTGACGCTGGACTTGGCGCTCATTTTATTGAGATCCTTGGCCATCCCCGAGACCGCCATCCAGGTCATGACGTAGGGGGTGGAGAGCCAGGAGGGGTCCACCGCCAGCATGGCCAGGGCGGTGATCTGCATCACCACCCCCAGATTCATGGTGGTGTTGAGGCCGATGCGGGCGGCGACGTACCCCCCCACGCCATTGGTGATGATGCCGAAGACCTCGTAGAAGAGGAACAGGAAGGCGATGGAGAGGGGGGCGTAGCCCAACTGGTGGAAGTGAAGCACCACCAGCATGTGAATCGCCCCATCGGTGATGGTGAAGGCCCAGTAGACCAGGGTGATGATGAGATAATGGCGCAAGCCGGACTCAGCCATGGACAATCCTCTGGAAAAACGTGGGCGGTTCATCCACCCCTCGGGGGAGCGTCCTCGCGGGGCACCCTCCGGGGATAAAAAGCGGGGGATCGAGGTCTCGATCCCCCCAAGTCTCTTCCACCCCAGGAAGAGTTTTTTCCGAGCCAGGGGGCGCCGGGTTACAGGGATTCCACCACCTGTTGCGTCAGCTCCATCATGCGGTTGACGTATCCCCACTCGTTGTCATACCACGAGAGAATTTTGACGTGGGTTCCATCCACCACCATGGTGGAGAGGGCGTCGACGATGCTGGAACGGGGGTCGTCCTTGAAGTCGATGGAGACCAGGGGGCGCTCCTCGTAGCCCAGAACGCCCCGCAGTTCCCCCTCCGAGGCCGCCTTGAGCAGGGCGTTGACCTCGGCGACGGTGGTGGGGCGCTTCACCTCGAAGACCATGTCGGTGAGGGAGGCGTTGAGCAGGGGAACCCGCACCGCCGTGCCGTTGATCTTGCCGGTCAGCTCGGGAAAAATTTCGGTGATCGCCTTGGCCGAGCCGGTGGTGGTGGGGATCAACGACAGAGAGCAGGCCCGGGCGCGGCGCAAATCCTTGTGGCCCAGATCGATGATGGTCTGGGTATTGGTGATGTCGTGAATCGTGGTCATGGAGCCCCGGAGGATCCCCAACCCTTCCTGAATCACCTTGACCACCGGGGCCAGGCAGTTGGTGGTGCAGGAGGCGGCGGTGATCACGTGGTGCGTCGCCGGTTCGTAGCGATGATGATTGACCCCAAATACCACATTGAGGGCCTTGGCATCCTTCACCGGAGCGGAGACCACCACCTTGCGCACCCCCTGGTCGAAGTAGGGTTGCAGCTTTTCCATGGTCTTGAACACGCCGGTGCATTCCACCACCACGTCGCAGCCGGCGGCCTTCCAGTCGAAGCCGGCGAGGGTGGGGGACTGGGAGTAGCCCACCGACTGGCCGTCGATCACCAAATTTCCCCCCTCGGCGGAGACCTCCGGGGCCCAGCGCCCATGCACCGAGTCAAATTTCAGCAGATGAGCGGCGCAGGCGGCGTCGCCGTTGATTTCGTTGACGTGGACGATCTGGTAGCCGAACCGCCCCCACGCCGCCCGCAACGCCAGCCGCCCCATCCGCCCGAACCCGTTGATGCCGATGCGAACCGTCATGTCAAGTTTCTCCTTCCCTATATACGGAAACACGGATGTATTAAGAGGTCATGATCCCTTGAAGCGGCGCCTGGCCTTGTCCCGGGAGAGTCGATCCTAGCAGCGTCCGGTGCGGTTGCGCAGCTTTTCCAGGTCAGATTTCATCTCTGGATCCTCCTCGGCGTGGCGCGCCAGCACCTCCAGGATCGCCGCCCGCATGGGATCGGATTCGGACTCCAGGCGATAGTGGATCCACAACCCTTCCCGCCGGTTGGAAACCCATCCACAGTGGCGCAGGTAGGCCAAGTGGCGGGAGACCATGCTTTGCGTGGTTTCCAAAATGGAGACCAGATCGCAGACGCACAACTCCCCTCCCGCTCGCAACAAGTTGAGCAGGCGCAATCGGAGGGGTTCCGAGAGGGCTTTGAACAGTTCGGTCCAGCGTTCAGCGTGGCGCATGGGACGGATTATATCCGCATAGACGAATATATCAACCCCTTTTTTTCAAGTGAGGCGCGATTCGAGAAGGGCTATGATGCCCCCCAGCGTCGAGAACGAAAAGAGAAGGAAAAACGAGGACGAGGCATGGCGACGGATGACGCGGGACGGGGGCGGGTCTCCCTGGAGTTGACGCCCCGGGACGAGGCCTCCCTGGAGCGGGAGTTGGAGCGGGCGAAGCGGGCGTTTCCCGGGGTGGATACGGTGAACATTCCCGATCTGTTGCGCTTTCCGCTGCGCAGTTGGGAGGGGTGCGTGAGGGCGCGGCACCATTTTTCCCGGGCCGTGCCCCACATTCGGGCCATCGACCTGGATCCGGATCGCCCCCTGCCCATGGTGGAGCCGCTGCAACGGGCCGGGTTGAACGAGGTGCTGGTGGTGACGGGGGATCCGCCCCAGGAGCTTTCCCGGCGGGTCTATCCCCACGGGGCGGTGGAGGTGATCCGGCGTTTCAAGCGGGAGTGGCCGGAGGTGAAGGCCTATGCGGCGTTGGATCCCTATCGGGCGGGGTTTCGCGAGGAGATGAACTACGTTCGGCGCAAGGTGGAGGCGGGGGCGGACGGATTTTTCACCCAGCCCTTTTTCGATCTGCGGCTGATGGAGCTTTACGCCGAGTTGATGGAAGGGCGGGAGGTCTTCTGGGGGGTGTCGCCGGTGATGTCGGAAAAATCCCGGGCCTACTGGGAGACCCGCAACCGGGCGATCTTTCCCAAGGATTTCCGTCCCACCCTGGCATGGAACCGGGCCTTCGCCGCGCAAGCCCTGGCCTTCGTCCGGCAGCGAGGGGACAACATCTACTTCATGCCCATCCTCACCGACGTTGTGGACTATCTGGAGGGCATCCTCGAATAACGCGGGGTGGGATGCGACCCCGCCGGGGAGGGAAAAAGGGGCGACGGCGGGTCAGGTCAGGCCTCCGCCGCGTCCTTTTCCTTGGCGTCGTCCGCGTCGTCCGCGTTGTCCTCATCCTTATCCTCATCCTCATCAGCGTCGTCCAACTCCAGCTCGTGAAACCCCACTTGCAGGATGGTGCGGGCGAGCATCTCCGCCATTTCGGCGGTGTGCCGCTTGCAGTGGGCCTTGTTCACCCCTTGATCCTTCCACTGGGTCAGGAGTTCGGCGCAGGATTCGGTCTGCACCTGATCCATGAAACGACGGTGAAAAATTTGCGCCAGGGTGTAGGCCTCCTGTTTGGCGTCCTCGTCCGCCGGTTGATCCCGACCCGCCACCATGCCGATGGCCAGCAGACCGCCGGTCAGCACGCCACAGGTGCGCTTGAGTTCGGAAAAGCCCCCGTTGAACGGGGTGGCCAGGCGGGTGACGGCCACCGGGTCGAAGCGATGGGAGGCGAAAACCTCGGCAAAGGCCCGCACGAGGGCCTCGGCGCAGGAAAACTGATCGTCGGCGTAGTAACGACGGGTCAACGCACCGATTTGACGCACCACTTCATCTTCGGTCATGGCGGCCTCCTTGCCGAAGGGGGGGATGAATATCATGATATGTTAATCCTTGGACCCGGAGGGGGGCTACCGGTTTCATGGATTTTTCGACCCGGGAGAGCCGAGGCGGGATGCGGCGCTCATGGGGGGCGCCGGATGGTCAGGCGGACGCTCCCCTCAGGATCCTCGTCTTGGGCGACCTCCAGCCCCCGTTCCGCCAGCCGGGGCAGCAGTAGGTGGGGAGGGCGGTCGTGGAGGGTGGTCAGGACGCCCCCCGGGGGCAGGGCGACCACCGCTTGCAAGGCCCGCAGCAGCGGCTCCGGGGGTGGGAGTCCGCGCAGATCCAGCGCCTCGGCGGCGGGGGAGGGCGGGGCGACGGCGGCCCCTGGCTCTCGGGGGGCGGGATGGTAGAGGACGCGCCACGTCCCATCCGCCTGACGGCGGGCGCGGTGGGTGAATCCTCGCCGGGCCAGGGCGGCGTGGAGCGGGATGGGCTCGAAGGGGGCGGTCAACGCCAAGCCGTCGCCGCGGGGGAGCTGGTCCAGCGCCTCTTGAATCGCCGCGAAGGGATCCACCCCCTGTTGCAGGATGGGGCGGACGTCCAGGGCGTGGATTCGCTCGGGGGGCAGGGGATCCGCCGCGTCGGAGGTGGCGTCCGGCTCGGCGCAGAGCCGGGTCAGGCGGATGCGCTCTTCCACCGGCAGGGTGGGGAGATAGTCGGCCAGCAACCCTTCCGCCTGGTGCATCCGGTAGAGCAGCAGGGGCAGGTTGGCGGGGGCGACCTGTCGCAGCGAGGCCTCCGCTGCGGCCTGGGGCGGGAACAGGGCCGGGCATCCCCGGGTCCAAACGGCCCAGGCTTGGGGATAGTCTTCCCGCAAACGGTCCAGGGAGAGTTCCGGGGTGATGAGAGGGCGAGGATCCATGGCGGCGACGGACGGAACGAATGAGGAGCGGGAGGAGGGCGACGGAGGGAATTTTCCGGCGCTGCCGTTGTTCTTGCGGCTCGAAGGGTTGCCCGTGCTGTTGATCGGCGGCTTTGGCGAGGCCGTGATCAAGGGACGATGGCTGATCGAGGCGGGGGCCAAGCTTACCCTGACGGCGGAACGATTGCACCCCGATTTGAGAGCCCTGGCGGAGCAGGGGCGGCTGCGCTGGTTGGCCGAGCCCTTCGCCCCCCATCACCTGGAGGGGCAGTGGCTGGCGGTCTGCGCCGAGGAGGGGGAGGCGTTGCGTCGCGCCGTGGCCGAGGCGGCGCGGCAGCGGCGGGTCTGGCTCAATGTGGTGGATGGGCCGCGATACTGCACGGTGGAGTGGCCGGCGGTGATTCGTCGTCCGCCGGTGATGGCGGCCATCTCCACCGGGGGGACGAGTCCGGCCCTGGCCAGTTATCTCCGGCGGCGGCTGGAGGGCGTCTTGCCGGAGGAGATCGGCCCCCTGGCCCGATGGTTGGGGAGGTGGCGGCGCGAAACCCGGGAGTTCCTGGTCAATCCGGCCCAGCGGGCGCGATTTTGGCGCGATCTGATGGATCAAGGATTGGCGGAACGCTATCTCTCCGGCGACGCGGCGGGGGCGGAGGCGATGATTCGTCAGGCGTTGATCTCCACGACCTCCCGAACATGAAACCGGTTTACTTGACTCTGAATTTAAAAATAGAGGAGGCTCTTGATCAAGAATTAGGCAAAATCCACGAAAACCCCTCCGAATCCC
Organism: Magnetococcales bacterium; assembly: GCA_015231965.1. Classification (GTDB taxonomy): domain Bacteria; phylum Pseudomonadota; class Magnetococcia; order Magnetococcales; family JADGAP01; genus JADGAP01. The sequence continues at coordinate 14,412 of JADGAP010000026.1, forward strand.
CCCGGATCCCTCCAAATCCCTCCGAATCCCTCCGGATTTTCCCTCGGCGGTCGGGGGGTGCCCAAGAACGCCGCACCCGATGGGGAATGAAACTGACAAAATCTTCCGGGGCGGGGTTTCCTCAAGGGAAAATTTTCATGATCCCAGCCTCTTTCGTTGATGAAGACGGGTTGAAGGCGGCTGTGTAACTGGTTATGCTTCCTTGACGAAATGGTATGATTCGACCCGCAAGGCTGAAAGAGACGGTTCATGGAAAAGATCGTGGTGCATATCGATTCGGACCTGGAGGACATCGCTCCGGGGTATATCGAGAATCGTCACAAGGACGTGGCGGCGTTGAAGGAGGCCCTGACCGCCAACGACCTGGAGGTTCCCAAGGTGTTGGGACATCGGATGAAGGGTTCGGGGGCGGGGTATGGCTTCGATGAAGTGACGGAGATCGGACGCCGCATGGAGGAGGCCGCCAAGGCCGGGGATGGCCAAAGCATCGAGGCGTTGACCGCTCGCTTGGAAGATTATTTGGCGCGGGTGGAGATCGTATACGACTGAAATATTCCGGCGTCGGCAACCCGCGTGATCCATCGGGGTGCGGAGAGGGTGGTGAATTCAATATGCCTGGCAAGGATCACATCCTGGTGGTGGATGATGACCCCGACATTCGGCGTCAACTGAGCGGATACCTGGAAAAAAACGGGTTCAAGGTCAGCGTGGCGGGGGATGGACGGGGACTTCGGGCCGTACTCGACAAGGGGCGGGTGGATCTGGTGGTCTTGGATCTGATGCTTCCGGGGGAGGACGGCTTGATCCTCTGTCGCAATTTGCGAGCCCGCTCCGATGTGCCGGTGGTGATTTTATCGGCGCGCGGCGAACAGATGGATCGGATCATCGGCTTGGAGATGGGGGCGGATGACTATCTGCCCAAGCCGTTTCATCCCCGGGAGCTGCTGGCCCGGGTGAAGAGCGTGTTGCGGCGGGTGCGCTCCTTTCCCAACCATTTGATGAGCGAGGAGGAGACGGCGAGCTATCGCTTTTCCGACTGGCATTTGGAGGGGGTGTCGCGCAAGCTCTATTCGCCGGATGGCAAGCAGGTTCCCTTGAGCGGCAGCGAGTTTATCTTGCTGCGGATCTTCCTCAACCATCCCAACCGGGTGTTGAGCCGGGAGCAGTTGGTGGAGATGAGCCGGGGGCGTGAGACGGATCCCTTTGATCGCTCCATTGATATGCAGGTCAGCCGGTTGCGTCGCCGTCTGGAGGACGATCCGAAAAATCCCCTGTTGATCAAAACGGTTCGTAGCGCTGGCTATGTCTTCTGCGCCCGGGTGCAAAAGGGCGGAACCCTGTTGGGGGTGGAGTGAAGCTGCTGCTGCAACGGGTGCTGGAGGCCTCGGTGTCGGTGGAGGGGGAGGAGATCTCCCGCATCGGGCGCGGGCTTCTGCTCTTCGCGGCGGTGGAGAAGGGCGATGGGGAGGAGCTTCCCCAACGGGCGGCCAGCAAGGTGGCGGGGTTGCGCATTTTTCCCGACGCCCAGGGCAAGACCAATCTGTCGTTGCGGGAGGTGGGCGGGGCGGTGTTGGTGGTCTCCCAGTTCACCCTGGCGGCGGATCTGCGCAAGGGCTTTCGCCCCTCCTTCGGCAACGCGGAGATTCCCGCCCGGGCCGAGGGGATGTGCGAGGCTTTGTGTCGTCATCTGGAGGAGGAGGGGATTCCGGTGGGGCGGGGTCGCTTCGCCGCCGACATGAAGGTCGCCCTGGTCAACGACGGGCCGTTCACCATTTGGTTGGAATTTTCCAGTAAGGAAGCATAGCGTTGTCGCTTGTGCTTCAGCTTTAGTGATTACAGGTCCAGGAGGATTATCCTCCTGGCGGGTTCTAGAGCCCGCCCCCGCGAAGGCGGGGGGCAGAGCCCTAGGATTTTGACTTTCGCCTTTGAAGTTGCATTTGTTTTTGTTCTTTTGGCGCGCTTTTAAAACAAGCCCGTTGCGTTTTTTTGCAACGGGCGCAGCGCGCCCAATCGTGATTCGGGCCATCCCTGGCCCTCCCCCTGCGGGCTCGCTACGCGAGTCCGATTCGCCAGTCCTGGCGAATCGTCGCCGGAGGCGACCAGATTTTCACCTAATTTCGGATTTCTCTCCAAAAAATGGGGGGGTGCTGAATAGTTACCGCAAATGAACCCCTGGCTCGGAGCGTGACTTGATTCAATCGCTGCAACTGAAAGATTTCACGGTGTTTTCCGGCGCGCGCTTGGAGTTCTCCCCTGGTCTGAACGTGATCGTGGGGGAAAACGGCGTGGGGAAAAGCCATCTGCTGAAGTTGGCTTATAGTTTTTCCGACGTGGGTTTCCACGGCGCATCCCCTTCTTCCCGTGGTTCGAATGCCTTCCAGGTTGAGGAACTGCGGAAAAAGTTGACCGGGGTTTTTCAGGTCGAGGACGTTGGTCAATTGGTCTCAAGGTTTGCCAAGAGTGTCGTCGGTTGGACCAATGCGCCGCCGGACGACCCCCCTCTTCTTACCAGTGGCATGGCTACGATTGTTTTTCAGGGGGATGTGGCGGGATCGTGGATGATGAGCATCGGCAAACCTCGCCATGGCGAAGCCGTCCTTCATAGCCTCCTCGGCAACGTTCAATTTCCTGAAAATCCGCCCCTTTTTCTCCCGCCCAAGGAGATGGTCTCCTCGTTTGCGAAATTTGCCGCCCTCTACGAGGAATATCATATCGAGTTTGAGGAGGCGTATTACGATCTGTGCAAAAAGCTGGCCCGCCCGTTGCGCCGGGAGGAGAAATGGCCGGAGGATGACAAAGCCATTTTGGCGCAACTGGAAGAGATCATCGGCGGCAAGCTGGTCATGAAGGGGGAGCGGTTCTATTTTCAGCCTGTGCGGGGCGGCGAGGCGATGGAGGTCTCCATGATGGCGGAGGGCCATCGCAAATTGGGAACGTTGGCTTATTTGATCGCCAACAACTCCCTGCCTCGGCGCTCCACCCTGTTTTGGGACGAGCCGGAAGCCAATCTCAATCCGCGATTGAGCGAAAAATTGGCGCAAATTCTCGTGCTATTGGCGAAGCAGGAGCGGCAGGTCGTTTTGGCGACCCACAGCCTGTTTCTGCTCAAGGAGTTGGACGTTTTGCTGAAGCGCGATCAACAGTCGGCGAAATTTTTCGCCCTGGAGCGCACGGGGGAGGGGGTGCAAGTTCACGCCGTGGAGGACGTCCAGGATCTTGATCCCTTGGCTGCCCTGGATGCGGAACTGGAGCAGTTCGACCGAATTCAGGCGCTATACGAGGCGTTATGACGATGCAGGAGTTCATCGAGGGGAAGTTGACGTTCCTGTTTCCGGAGGATTGGATCGTACTCAAATACGATGATTCAAAATTGCATAAGCGGATGAAAAGGGTGGATGATACAAAGGCGGTCGATTTTATGGCTCTTTCCAGCAAGGGGAATGGGGAAACCCTGTGGATTATGGAAGTGAAGAATCCTCGAGGACATGAATCCGAGAACAAGGAGCGGATAACGGGAGGCGGATTGGCCCTTGAAGTGGCGCAAAAGGTTCGGGACTCCTTGGCCGGACTTTGGGTGGGATGCTGGACAGTTCATGCCGATATGGAATCCATGAGGCCCCGATTTTGCCGTCCATTGGGCGGGAACGTTTCCAAGAAAGTGGTGCTTTTTTTGGAGACGGCTCCGGAATGGTGTCCGGAAAAGTGCGATTACAGGAAGAACCTCAGCGATCTTCTGAATAAAAAGCTTAGGTGGTATGGTTTTCGATGCTTGGTTTATAACATGGAAGAATTGCCGAAGACGGTGGGTTGGACGGTAGTTCACACGGCGGGGAGTTCCCGGTAGAAGGGGCGACGCGGCGGAAGCCTCGACCCGTTGTGGACAGTAGGGAACCCCGGAGGCTCCCCACCTTGCGGCGTTTGGGGGGGGATGAACTCGCGGGAGGACGTTACGCTTGCAGGAAAATTTCCAGGATGCGGGCGTTGGCGGCACCGTCGACGCTGAGCAGGGAGCGGCGGTGCCAAAAGAGGCTTTCTCGCGAACGTCCGGTGAGGTCGGCGAGGAAGGGGGGCTTGGCCTGGGCGAGTTTCAGCCGGGGGCGGGCCAGGGTTCCTTCGCCGCCGGAGAGCAGCCTGCCCGCAGGGCGATCAACTGGTCCTTGAGCGTGCCCATGGCGATGATCTGTTCCTCCACCCGGGCGATCTGCACATCGAGGAGCGCGTTGACCCCCGCGCAATCTCCCTCCGGGTGGTGGCGGAAATCCAGCAAGAGCCGGATTTCGGCCAACTTCATCCCCAGGGAGCGTCCGTGCCGGATAATCTGCAAGGTTTCCTGATGAAACACGTCATAACAACGGTCGCCGGAACTCTCCCGCGCCGGTTCCGCCAGCAGCCCTTCCCGCTCGTAGTCGCGCAGGGTTTCCACGTCGCACCCCACCCGTTTGGCCAATTCACCGATGCGCATGAATCCCTCCAAAATATCTTGACCCTGTAGTCGCTCTATGTCGTCCAATGGTGACATGGTCCCCTGAAGCTTTCCAGCGGAGATTGTCATGTCTTCCCACGCCCCTCATGCCTGCTGCTCCGGCCACTGCGCCGCCGATGCCCCAGCTCTCGCGCCGCCCCTGACGCCGCCTCTGCCCCTCCCGGACGGAGAGCGCATGGTGTTGCGGGTCACCAAACTGTGTTGCCCCACCGAGGCGAACCTGATCCGCAAGGCCCTGGCCGACATGAAGGAGATCCTGCACCTGGATTTCGATTTCATCCGCAAGGAATTGGTGCTGGTGCATCGCGGCGTGGACCGGAGGACGATCATCGCCGCCCTGCGCACCGTGGACATGGAACCGGACCCAGAGGAAAGGGACGCAGCGCCAGGGATGGATCAAAGCCGTTCCCTGTCGCTCCCGCCCGCCGTCTCCCGCCGGGAGTGGCGGGTGACCGCCTTCGCCGGGGTGATCGCCAGCGCGGCGGAAATCCTGGTCTGGAGCGGGGTTGACGAAAGATCGCCATGGATCGCCGGTCTGGCCCTGGTTTCGATCCTGGCGGGAGGGCTTGGCACGTTGAAGCGAGGCTGGATCGCCCTGCGTCATCTCTCCCTCAACATCCATTTTTTGATGAGCCTGGCGGTGCTGGGGGCCATGGCCATCGGCCAGTGGCCCGAGGCGGCCATGGTGATCTTTCTTTTCAGTCTGGCGGAGCGCATCGAGGCCCTGTCCATGGATCGGGCGCGCCATGCCGTGCGGGAACTGATGTCCCTGGCCCCGGAAACCGTCACCGTTCAGAACGAGGACGGGGGGTGGGAGACGGTGAACGCCTCCACCGTGGCGGTGGGTTGCCTCGCCCGGGTCAAACCCGGCGAGCGCATCGCCCTGGATGGTCTGGTGGCGTCGGGCCGTTCCGACGTCGATCAGGCCCCCATCACCGGCGAAAGCGTTCCCGTCACGAAGGAGACCGGTCACCCCTTGTATGCCGGATCGATCAACGGGTTGGGGGTTCTTGAATACCGCATCACCGCCGATTTCAAACACTCCACCCTGGCGCGGATCATCGATACCGTCCAGGAGGCCCAGGCCAAACGGGCACCGATGCAGCGTTTCGTGGACCAGTTCGCCAGGTACTACACTCCGGCGGTGGTGGTCATCGCGGGGGTGATCGCCGCCGCGCCTCCCCTGCTGTTCGACGCTCCCTTCGCCACCTGGTTCTACAATGCCCTGGTGATGCTGGTGGTGGCCTGCCCCTGCGCCCTGGTGATCTCCACCCCGGTGACAGTGGTCAGCGGTCTGGCCGCCGGGGCGCGGCGCGGCATTCTGATCAAGGGCGGCCTCTACCTGGAGCAGGCCCATGGCTTGAAGGCCATTGCCCTGGACAAGACCGGCACCCTGACCCACGGTCGCCTGGAGATGACGGATTTTGTCGTCCTGGGCGAGCGGAACCGGGATCAGCTCCTGCGTCTGGCGGCCAGCCTGGAGGCCCACTCCGAACATCCGGTGGCCGCCGCCATCACCGCCGCCTGGGGCAAGGAACGCCCCCTGCTCCACGTGCGCCATTTCGAGGCCCTGGTCGGACGCGGGGCGCGGGGAACGGTTTCAGGGGAGGTGCATCACATCGGCAACCACCGCCTGCTGGAGGAGCTGGGACTCTGTCGCCCGGAGGTGGAGGCCATCCTCCTGCCGCTGGAACAAGACGAAAAGACGGTGGTGATCCTGGCCTCGTCCAGCGAGCCTCTGGCGATCATCGCCGTCTCCGATCGTCTGCGGGAAACCACGCCGGAAGCGATCCGCGCCCTTCATGACCTGGGCCTCGCCGTGACCATGCTGACCGGCGACAACGCCGCCACCGCCCAGGCCATCGCCCGCCATGCCGGAATCCCCGAGGCGCGGGCCGAGCTGCTGCCCGAGGAAAAATGGCGCGCCATCGAGGAGCTGATCCGGCAACACGGCGTGGTGGGCATGGTGGGGGACGGCATCAACGACGCCCCGGCCCTGGCCCGGGCCTCCATCGGTTTCGCCATGGGGGGCGCGGCAACCGACGCCGCCCTGGAGACCGCCGATGTGGTCATCATGAACGACGATCTGCGCAAGATCGGCGAGTTCGTGCGGCTGGGACGAGCGACCCGCCGCGTTTTGTGGCAGAATATCGTTCTGGCCCTCGGCATCAAGGGGTTTTTCCTCGTGCTGGCGGGCCTGGGCCTGGCCACCCTGTGGATGGCGGTGCTGGCCGACATGGGAACCAGCCTGTTGGTGATCTTCAACGGACGGCGCCTGCTTCGGTTCGGCGCGGGGTGATTTGCCCGGCTTCCAACGTCATGGGGGGGGGACGTCCGGGCTTGACGACATCCTATCCCCCAGGATAGGATGTAACCCATGAACAGTCATGCCAGCCATCCCGAAATCGTCACCCGGCTCAAACGCGCCTCCGGCCATCTGACCAAGGTCATCGCCATGATCGAGGCCGGGGAGGGGTGCGAAAACGTGGCCCAACAGCTTCAAGCCGTCACCAACGCCCTGGCCAGCGCCAAGCGCCAGTACGTGACCGAACACATCGAAAACTGCCTGGACGTCCAGGAAGAGATGACCCCGCGAGAGGTCGCCGCCCAGATAAAATCCTTGAAAGCCATGACCAAATATTTATAGTTCCGCCACGATTCGCGGCCCCTGTCGCGAGAAGGACGTCCCCGCCATGCCAACCATCTCCCCCCCCTCCCACGGACCATGCGGCGGTCCGCTGCTGCGTCATGTTTCAGGTTATGTGGAACTCAGCGTCTTCGAGACCGGGGTTCCCCCCCGCTTCCGACTCTACTTCCTGGACCACGACCTGCAACCGGTCCCGCCCCCCGCCGCCGAGACCGTGACCATGGAGACGGAACGCCCGGGGGAGATCCGGCAGCGTTTTACATTCCGTGGGGAGGAGGCGTTTCTGGAATCCCTCACCAACATTCCGGAACCCCATGAGTTTCTGGCGCGGGTAGAACTGGAGGGGGGCGTCAGCGATTGGCCGTCCTGTTCACCGAGGAGGGCCACGACCACGCCCATGGCCACGATCATGACGAGGAGGGCTCCGAACATGGAGCCCACGGCGGTCCCCTGATCGCCCACGCCGACGGCATCCTGGAAATCAGCGTTTTTGAAACCGGGGTTCCCCCGCGTTTCCGGCTCTATTTTTTGGACAACGACGGAGCCCCGGTCCCGCCCCTGGTCGCCGACCTTTTGACCATGACGACCGCGCGCCCCGAAGGCACCGAGCAGACCTTCCGCTTTCGTCAGGAAGCGGACTACCTGGAATCCACCACCGACATCCCGGAACCCCACGAATTCGAGGCGCGGGTGCATATCCAACGGGAAGACGGGCGGCAAGGATTGGTCACGCCCTTCACCGAGGCGGGACATGATCACGGGGAGGGCGGGCATCATGGGGAGGTCCATGGCCACGATCATGGCGGTCATGCTCATGGCGATCATGGCCACGATCATGGCGGCGGCCTCCTGGGGTGGCTCAAGGGAACCTTCGCCCACTCCCACGACGTGAGCGACAAGATCGATTCGGTCATGGAGTCCAGCGAGAAAGGGATCCGGGCGCTCAAAATTTCCCTGGTCGGGTTGGGCATCACCGCCCTGTTGCAGGTGCTGGTGGTGATCTATTCCGGTTCGGTGGCGCTGTTGGCGGACACCATCCACAACTTCGCCGACGCCGCCACCAGCATCCCCCTTTGGATCGCCTTCGCCCTGGCCCGGCGGGGAGCCAACCGTCGTTTCACCTACGGCTATGGCAAGACCGAGGACGTGGCCGGAGTGATCATTGTCGGGGTGATCTTCTTTTCCGCCTGCGTGGCCGGTTACGAAGCCTTTCTCAAGCTGGTCCACCCCGCGCCCATGACCCACCTGGGCTGGGTGGCCATGGCGGCGGTGATCGGCTTCATCGGCAACGAAGCGGTGGCGGTCTATCGCATCCGGGTGGGGACCGAGATCGGTTCCGCCGCCCTCATCGCCGACGGCCACCACTCCCGGGTGGACGGATTCACCAGCCTGTCGGTGCTGATCGGCGTCATCGGAACCTGGCTGGGCTATCCCCTGCTGGATCCCATCGTCGGCGTCGGCATCACCATCGCCATTTTGTTCATCGTCAAGGATGCCGCCAAGGCGGTCTGGCATCGCCTCATCGACGGCATCGAACCGGAGATCCTGGACGAAATCGCCCACGCCCCCAGCCATGTCGCCGGGGTGCGGGCGGTGCGCACCGTGCGGGCGCGGTGGATCGGCCACAAGGTCTACAGCGATGTGACCATCGCCGTGGATCCCCAACTGCCGGTCCAGGTGGCGGACGACATCGCCCGGGCGGTGGAACGTTCCCTGCGGGAGCATGTCCGACTGCTGGGGGAAGTGGTGGTGCGGGTCACCGTCTGACCCCTTTCTTCTTCCGGGGAGGTGTGCGACCCTCTGGAGGAACGGTTCTCATCCCGCCCTGGACGGCGTCCCAACATTCAAGGAGGTTCTCTTGTCCGAGGCGCGTGGGGAAAACAACGGCTCGTTCGAGAGCGCCCAGCCCGGCTGGACTTTGCTCTTTCTCGCCTGGATCCTGGCCGCCGGGGCCATGCTGGGCAGCCTGTTTTTCAGCGAGGTCATGGGGGTTCCGGTCTGCAGCCTGTGCTGGTATCAGCGCATCGCCCTCTACCCCCTGGCGTTGATCCTGCCCATGGGGCTCTTTCCCTATGACCCGAAGGTGGCGCGATACGTCGCCCCCCTGGTGGCGGTGGGGTGGCTCATCGCCTTGTTCCAGGTGTTGCTGGTCGCCGGGATCATTCCGGAGAGCGCCCAACCCTGCGTGCAGGGCGTCCCCTGCTCGGAAACCTACTTCGCCCTGTTCGGCCTTTTCAATATTCCCACCCTCTCCCTGGGGGCCTTCACCCTGATGGGGGGGCTGCTGTTTTTTGCGCAAAGGACGAAATCGTCATGAATCGGAAAACCCTCTTCCTGTCCGTCGCCGGGGCGCTGCTGCTATCCTTTGTCGCCGCCGTGGCGTTGTATCAGCAGTACAAGGCCGGAAGCGCCGCCGACAGCCGCCATCAAGCCGCGTTGCATCGGGAGAGCGCCCCGATCAAGGGCCCCCTGGACGCCAAGGTCACCGTCGTGGAATTTTTGGATCCGGCCTGCGGAACCTGCCGGGATTTTTATCCCCTGGCGGCCCAATGGATCGAACAATATCCGGGCAAGGTGCGGGTGATGGTGCGCTACGCCCCGCTCCATTCCGGGTCGGACCAGGTGGTCAAGATGCTGGAGGCGGCCCGCCTTCAGGGGCAATTCTGGCAAGCCCTGGAAAAATTGTTTGAAACCCAGAATCGCTGGGTGGTCGATCACGTCGCCCAGCCCATGCGCGCCCGGGCCATCCTGGGTTCCCTGGAGTTGGATCAGAAAAAGTTTTCCGAGGACCTCAATCGCCCGGAGATTGCCGAGGTGGTGCAACAGGATCTCCGGGATGGCCAAACCCTCAAGGTCCGGGCCACTCCGGAATTTTTCGTCAATGGCCGCCCCTTGCCCAGCTTTGGCCAGGAGCCCTTGAACCGCCTGATCCAGGAAGCGGTGGAAGAGGCCTATTGAGGAGGCGGAAAGCGGGGGGATCCGGCGCAACCCGGCGGGGGGCGGTCACGGCCCGGCGGGGCGGGACGAGGCGTCGCTCAACCGGGATTTGAGGCGCAACAGGTCGCCATCCAGGGCCGGGTGGCCGTGCCACCATTGATGGTCCGGCGATTGATGCCCCACCCCGAGGCGAACGTTGCGCAGCGGCCCGTCGCCCATGCGCTGGAGCATGGCCCGGAGTTCCGGCGCCTCGCGATCTCCCACCGCCGCCGTCGCTTCCCGAACCTTCATCCGCCCAATCTCCACCATGCGGTCGCCGGTGGCGAACCAGGTTCCCACGAAGCGCGGGGAGTGGCAATCCCGACAGGGGGCGGCGCGGGATTCGGCGCGGGCGTCGTCGTCGGGGGCCGGGGGGCGTCCCAGGGGGGCCAGGGGAAAGATTCCCGCCCCCGGGTCGTGTTCGCCGTCGTGAAGATGGCAATAGGCGCAGGTGGGCGCCCGCTGGTTGCCTTCCCGCAGCGGCAGGGAAAGATCCATTCGCTCCCCCTCCAGGGTGACGATCACCCCATGCTTGGAGAGGGCATAGCTTTGGTTTTCCCGCGGGTGGCAACCGATGCAGGCGTCGTTGCGACGGGCGCGGGCGGCCATGGTTCCGTCATGTTTCCCGCCGTGACAGGCGCGGCAATCCAAACCGGGTCCGTGATGGCGGCTTTTTTCCCAGGCGGCGACCAGGGCGGCGTCCCGCTCCCGGTGGCAGGAGAGGCAATCGCTCTCCAGGCGGGGTTCCGCGGCGAACCCCACCGCCGGGGAGACCAGGATCCCCAAGGCGATCCAAACCATCGGGAAGAGGCTCATCAGTTGTGATCCCGGTTGAAACGGGTGTACTCCCCCTCCAGCCAGAGGGGTTTCCAGTCGATTCCGCTCGTTTCGCCGCCCTTCGACCTCAGACGTTCCGCCGCCGCGCCGAGGGACTGGGCGGCGGCGTCCATCCGCTGGTGGAAGCGTTGGGACATCTCCCCGGCCCCGTGGGCCATCCCCTTGTAGGCCCCCAAATTGTCGAAATACCACATCTCGAAATAATCCCGTTCGAGGGCCCCCACGTTGTAGAAGGCCGAGGCCTGCCCTTCAAAAAAGCCGATGCGCTCCCGGGGGAACAGTCGGGCCATCCAGTCCATGGGATAGGGGGGGCGCTCCCGGGCCGAGGGGCGCAGCAGGCCGTCGCCGCGCAGGGATTTCAGCAGCCGTTCCACAGTGTTGAGCTTGCCCCAGGCCGTCGCCCGCTCCTGGTCCAGCGCCCGGAAAAACTCCGGGGCCACCTCCGGCGGGTGGCAGTCGGCGCAGGTTTCCCGCCACCGTTTGCGTTTGATCTCGTTCTCCGCCGTGGTGGGATTGATCTCCCGAATGCCGAACTTCCACACCGCCTTGTCCGCCACCTGATGGTTGCCATCCTTCATGTGGCAATAGGCGCAGGTGGGGGTTGCGTAGTTTCCCTTGCGCAGGGGTTTGCTCCAGTCCCACAGCGCCCCTTCCTTCTGGTATTTCCGACCATGGGCGGAGGCGAAATAGGCCTCGTCGTCGGGATGGGGCGGGCCGCTGTGACAGGTGAGGCAGGCCTCGGGGCGCCGGGCCTCCGCCGGGTCGAAGCGGTGGCGGGTGTGGCAGGAGTCGCACTTGGTCGCCACCGAATGGCATTGCAGGCACGACGCCACTTCCGCCTTGGGCTTGTCGGCGAAATGCTTGGCATCCACCACCCGCTCCATGGCCAGGGCGTGGCTGGGAAAACCGTACTGTTTCTCCTCCTCCACCTGGGCCAGCCGCTGGGGATGGCAGGTTCCGCAGGTTTGGGGGGTGGGAAAGGTGAGTTTTTGGTGATCGTCGCCATGACAGGCGGGGCACAGCACCGGCGGTTCCACCTGGGCGTGGCGACTGGCTCGCCAATCCTTGACGAGGCCCGGCGTCACCCCGGCGTGGCACTCCAGGCACGCCTCGCCCTGGAACACCCCCTCCACCGCCTCGCTTTCCGGACGATGATAGGTTCCCGGATCCCAATATTCATGCAGGGGATCGGGTTGCCAATGCGCCGCGTGTTCGCCGACGCCCGAGGCGTTCTCGGGCAAACCGCCCCAGGCCGTCGGCGTCCAGAACAGCGCCGCTACCAGGAGGAGATGGGCAGGCCGCATAACGCCCCCAATCGGGAAGGAAGTTCCCCCAGGGTTCCCACCTGGGTGGCATAATAGGCCGCACCGCCCAGCGCCGCGCTCAACGCCAGGGCGAAACCGGCGGCCCGCCAACGGGTGGACGGAAGCTTCCAGTCGGTCCGCCGCAACAGATGGTCCCGATCCTGCCGCAGGGTGGGCCAGGGTAGATGGCGCACGTCGCGGAAGGTCAGGCTTTGGCTGGGGCATTCGGTGATGCAGCGACCGCAGCCCATGCACTCGGTGGTATCCACCTTGCCGCCGTGGGCCGCGCCCATCTCCCACACCGGGATGCCCATGTCGCACACTTTTTCGCACTTGCCGCACTGGATGCAACTCTCGGCGTGGTAGTCGATGCGGAACATCCCGACCTTGTTCAGCAACCCGAAAGTGGCCCCGTAGGGGCAGAGATAGCGGCAATAGCCCCGGTTGCCGATCCACGGCGAGAGCAGCATGGTGACGAAATAGGGCAGCACCACCACCATGGCGAAAAAGCCCAGATAACCGGCGGTGAGGTTGTTGGAGGGGCGGGTCATGGCCCACATCGCCCCCAGATAAAGGGCGAACCAGATCCATTTGAGATGGCGCAGCCGCCAGGCCCATTGGCCCCGGGGGACGTGATCGGCGTGGCGAAAGGGGAACCCCACCACTTCCCGCACCGCGACGCAGGGGCAGTTCCAACCGCAGATCACCCGTCGTCCGAACAAAAACACCGCCCCCAGCACCAGCAGGAAGGTCAACGTTCCGGGGGTGTGCAGCGAGGGAAAGGCGGGCAGCCCCGCCAGATAGCCGATATGGGGCTCGATGAAGGGAAAGGCCCAGGGAATCAGCCACCACAGCACCGCCACATTGCCCACCAGGATCATCAACCGACGGCGAGTATAAGGATTTTTCTCCGCCGTGATGCGCCAGACGCCAAAGGCGAGGATGATCACGTATTCGGTGTAGCGGTTGAGCCACAGGGGGTTGTCGAACTGGAAGAGCCAGGCGTCGTTGAGCCAGCCGAGAAAGGCCCAGGCGAAGGCGGTGAGGGAGAGGGCCTTGACCCACCAGGCGTAGCGCCCCGCCAGGGAACGCTGCTGCGCCACCGGCATCAGGCGTTGCGCACGCGCCGCCATGGCCGGGCGGGGAGGCGGGTCTCTCCTCCCGAAGCGCGGGACGAATCGTTCCTCCGCCCTCCGGATCGCCTCGTTCGCCATGACGCCCCTCTCCTTCCCCGTCACCAACGGCGGTTGATGGGGTATTCCCCCAGTTTGGCGCGCAGGGGCATGAGCAGCATGGCGATCAGGGGCTGGCACTTTTCCGGTTCCCGTTGATGCTCCAGACCGATCTCCATGGCCTCGTGGCCCTCGGCGGGACGGGGCCAGTAGGTTCCAAAGAGGCGGTCCCACCAGGAGAGATTGAAGCCGAAGTTCATGTTGGTCTCCGGGGCCAGATGGGAATGGTGCGAGCGGTGCATGTCCGGGGTGACGACGATCCAGCGCAGCGTCCGGTCCACCGCTTCCGGCAGGCGGAGGTTGCCATGGTTGAACATCGCCATGGCGTTGAGCAGCACATCAAAGATCAGCACCGCCTCGGGCGAGGCCCCGAGGGCGTGAACCGCCGCCAGCTTGATGACCATGGAGATCACCATTTCCAACGGATGAAAACGCAGCCCGGTGGTCACATCCACATCCAGATCGGCATGATGCACCATGTGCAGCCGCCACAACACCGGCAAGGCGTGAAAGGCCGCGTGCTGGAGATAGATGACCAGATCCAGCAGCACCACCGCCAGCAAAATTTCCGTCCACTCCGGCCAGTCGAACTGGTTGAGCATCCCCCAACCCCGTTCCCGACCCAGGAGCGCCAGTCCCACCGCCGTCAAGGGAAAGATCAGCCGCACCAACAGGGTGTCGAGGGCCACCAGCGCCAGGTTGGCCGGCCATCGCGCCTGGCGCGGCAGGACGCGACGCCGACGCGGGGCCGCCGCCTCCCACGCCGCCACCCCCGCCAGCACCCCGAAAAAAATTCCCAATCGCCACAGGGATTCGTGGTCCATCGACATCCCCCCTGATCCGTCCATCGTCGCGACGACGGGAACCACTTGCCCCGGATTCCCATCTCTGGAACCATGGATCGTCTTTACGACCCTGGGCCGCGCGCCCCCGAAGGCCCATCGGCCCTTTCAATATTCAACCATTGAGTTGAATAACATTCAACCAGACTGTGAGCGTCCATGTCAAGCGCTTCGTTCAAACAAGAGCTTTTCGAGCATCTGGGCCGCATCGGCAAGGCGGTGGGCCAGGGCCATCGTTTGGCGATGCTGGAATTTCTCGCCCAGGGGGAGCGCACGGTGGAAGCCCTGGCGCAACTGAGCGCCCTGTCGGTGGCCAACACCTCGAAACATTTGCAGCAGTTGCGCAGCGCCGGACTGGTGGAGAGCCGCAAGGAGGGGGTGTACGTCCATTATCGCCTCTCCGACCCGGAGGTCGTCACCCTGCTGGGGGTGATTCGCCGCCTGTCGGAACGTCATCTGGCAGAGGTGGAGGCGCTGGTTCGGGACTATCTGCTGGCCAAGGACGCCATGGAGCCCCTGCCCCGGGAAGTGCTGCTGGAACGGATGCGGGAAGGCTCGGTGACGGTGTTGGACGTCCGCCCCCGGGAGGAGTACGCGGCGGGCCATCTCCCCCAATCCTTCAACATTCCCTTGCGGGAGTTGGAGCGGCGGTTCCACGAGCTGCCGCCGGATCGCGAGGTGGTGGCCTATTGCCGGGGGGCCTACTGCGTCCTCTCCTTCGACGCGGTGGCCCGGTTGCGGGAGAAGGGGTTCAACGCGCGGCGGCTGGAAGAGGGGTTCCCCGAGTGGCGACAGGCCGATCTGCCGGTGGAACGTTGCGAATCCTGATAGCCTCCCTGGAGAATCCCCATGGAAGAAAAGCAACTGCGGGAAAAATTGCGGAAAATCGAGGCCCTCTTCGCGGGAACGGGGGTGGCGGGAGAACGACTGGCGGCCCAAGCCGCCTTGGAACGGATTCGCGCCAAACTGGCGGCGATGGGACGGCGGGAAGCCCCGGTGGAGCTGCGCCTCTCCCTGCACGATCCCTGGTCCCGGCAACTGTTCACGGCGTTGTGTCGTCGTTACGGCATCGAACCCTACCGCTATCGACGCCAGCACCGCACCACCATCATGTTCAAAACCCCCCGCCGCTTTGTCGATGAAACCCTGCTGCCGGAGTTCAAAGAACTGAACGCAGCCCTGGTGGGATACCTGGCGGGCGTCACCCAGCGAATCATCCGGGAGGAGATCCATCGGGAAACCGGCGAAGCCCAGGAGCGGGACGAACCCGAATGCCTCCCATGAAATATCTTCGTTCCATTACATTAGTTCAAGTTATGAATGGCGCATCAGGCCAAACGGTGCCTGAATATACAACCAAATTTATATAGACGTTCCATTTAGAATTTGCACATAACGTCAAGCGGTGCCTGGGATGTGCAACCAACTTTTCCCCCACGAAAACGTCATTCCCGCGAAAGCGGGAATCCAGGG
>JADGAP010000270.1 GCA_015231965.1 Magnetococcales bacterium
GCAACACGACACAGCCCCTCATGGAGCGGTGAACCAGGGGGTGCTGAATAGATACTTTTATTTTTGTCTCAATAGAACTGCCCAGTCACACCCGAGAGGGTGCGGTCGGCGGCCGCAACTCTGGACGGGGTGACACAAATCCGGCTCACATCCGACGACGGGCAAAAAAATGCGGACTCCGCTAAGGACGGAATCCGCACGATTTCAAATGTTTAGATGGTGCCCAGAACTGGATTTGAACCAGCAAGGACTTGCGTCCACTAGATCCTGAGTCTAGCGCGTCTACCAATTTCGCCACCTGGGCAACAGGGGGGTGATTATAGCGTTCCCGGCGGGCGTGTCAACCGGGGAAAATGCGGGATCCCCACAAAAAATCGGGCGGCACCGCGGCGATGGGCCGGGGCTAGTTGATCATCCCATGACCGGCGTCCACCAGCCGGAAGGGGTCGATGCCCAAGCGGCGGAGGGCCGACTCCCACCGTTCGTCCAGGGGGAGATCGAAGAGCAGATCGAGGTCCGGTTCCACCACCAGCCAGGCGTTTTCCCGCAGCTCGTTTTCCAGCTGACCAACGCCCCATCCGGCGTAACCCAGGGCGAAGAGAAAGGGGCCGCTCTCCTCGAAACGGGCCAGATGGCGCAGGATGTCCGGGTTGGTCCCCATGAACAGCCCCGGCGACACTTCCAGATGGCCGGGAAAATCCAGCGGCGAACGATAGAGGATGAATCCCCGCTCGCTCCCCACCGGCCCACCGGCCAGCACGTCGGGCAGATCGTCCCGGTTCCATTCCAGGTCCAACTGATGCACCACTTCCAACATGGAGGCGGGATGCAGCCGGTTGACCACCAGCCCCAAGGCCCCCTCCTCGGTGTGGGCGCACACAAAGACCACCGCCCGCTCAAAATGGGGATCCCGCAGGCTGGGCATGGCCACCAGCAGTTTGCCGGTCAAACTCCCCTCCCGCCGCCACTCCCCCGCCTTGGCCATGGTTGCCATTCCACTCCTGATTCCGGTTCCGGATCCCATCATCCCCGACCGTTCAACGCCGCTTGCAAACGACCGTGGATGCCGTCGAAGCCGCCATTGCTCATGATCACCACATGATCCCCAGGCTTGGCCCGCTGCACCAAGCATCCCACTGCGGAGGCAGCCCCGTCAACAACTTCCGCCGACCCCTGGCGTTGCGCATTGAGTTGACGCGCCACCTCGTCCACATCCAGCAGCTCCTCGGGGGTCAACCCCTTGCTCCCGGGACGGGCGAGAATCACCCGATCCGCCCCCGCCAGGGCCCCCGGCAGGCGATCTTGATGGATGCGGCGGCGCATGGTGTTGGAGCGGGGCTCCACCACGGCCCAGAGCCGGGCCGCCGCTCCCGTCGCCTCGCGCATCCCCGCCAGCGTGGTGGCCATGGCCGTGGGGTGATGGGCGAAATCGTCATAGATGCTCACCCCGTCGGCGACGTAGCGCAGTTGCAACCGCCGCGCCACCCCCTGGAAAGAGGTCAACCCCTCCAGCACCCGCTCCGGCGCCGCCCCCAGCAACAACGCCGCCGAGGCCGCCGCCAGTCCGTTCATCACATTGTGCCGCCCGATCAATCCCCAGTGGACGGTAAACAGCGGCATACCCTCCCGGGAGAGGGTCCAAACCCGACCATCCCCGCTCTCCAGCCGGGCGGAAAAGGGATGTCCCGGCGACAGGCCATAACGCATCACGGGGCTGTAAGCCTTGGCCACGATCCCCTCGATCTCCGGATCGTCGCCGTTGGCCAGGATCGTCCCGTTGCGCGGAACCGCCCGCAACAGCAGCCGGAATTGCGCCCGAATCGCCTCCAGGTTGGGGTAGATGTCGGCATGGTCGAACTCCAGATTGTGCAAAATCAAGGTGCGGGGCCAGTAGTGCAAAAATTTCGGGCGCTTGTCAAAAAAGGCGGTGTCGTACTCGTCCCCCTCCACCACCACGTGGGGACCGCCGGGAAACCGCGCCCCCCGCCCGAAATCCAGGGGGATGCCGCCGATGAGAAACCCCGGCTCCAACCCCGCCCGGTCCAGCAGCCAGGCGCAGATGCTGGTGGTCGTGGTCTTGCCGTGGGTGCCGGAAACCACCACCGGATGCCGCCCCTCCAGCACATGCTCCCGCAGCCACTCCGCCCCCGAGCGAAAGGGCAGGCCCCGCTCCAGCAGCGCCTCCAACTCCACGTTGCCCCGGGAGATGGCGTTGCCCACCAAGATCAGGTCCGGTGCCGGATCGAGATTGTCCACCCGAAAGCCGTCGCTGATCGGGATCCCCAGGGCCGCGAGAAAGTCGCTCATGGGGGGATAGACGCCGCTGTCCGAGCCGGTGACCCGCCACCCCCCCTCCTTGGCCAGGGCCGCCAAACCGGCCATGAAGACGCCGCAAATTCCGATGATGTGCAGATGAGCCATGGGATTTCACACGAACCGATGAAGGAGGACGGAGAGAAACAATGGGAGAGCGTCGGCGTTCCGCCGGGGATGGTCAAGAGGTTTTGTCGTCCTCATCCTGCTTTTGTCTTTCAAGAATCCGGCCCGTGATGAAGACCGTCACCAATCCGAGAACGGTGGAACCGCCCAGGATGCCCGCCACCCAAGGCTCCTTTAAATACGCCGCCAGAATCGACATGGAGATTGCAAATAAGGCCAGAATGAACGCAAAAAGTTGACCCTTCTCCTCAAGGCTCAATCTGCGGGATTCCGCCGCATGGCGGGAAGCCTGCTCTCGCTTGGCCATCTCCAGGATCTCCCTGGGAAACGACGGATCGATGGAGCCAAACTGGGCCAGGGCGTGGGGATCGGGAATCGACCCCTCCCGCCTGATAATCAATGTACTATGAACGACCACGCGGCCTTGTGCGGCGCCAGGCGCGGCATTCTGCCCTTCTCCCTGGAGGATGGCTCCAGGAATAACATCGCGGGTCGCGGCGTCGGCGCTCATGCGCCACCCTGTCGAACGCCAGCCCCTTCATCCCTTTCCGTCTCGCCCTGTCCAGATGGACCCCAATGAGCCCCGCGCAGATTGGCCCCGCGCAGTTTGGCCCCGCGCAGATTGGCCCCCTCCAGATTGGCCCCGCCGACAGTTTCCCGCAAAGGATGGACCCGGGGGTTTGCAAAGTGCAAC
>JADGAP010000271.1 GCA_015231965.1 Magnetococcales bacterium
GGGCGAGGGCGCGGGGGTGGGGTGGGATTCCGGGGGGCTTGCGTGGGGAGAACGGGGAGGAAGTTCCACCACAACCCGTTTGCCTTGTCCGGCCTTGATGGCCCGCACGCCGTCCAGCAACTCCTGGGCGATGTTCCGTTTTTGGCTCATGGGTTTCCATTCTCCGTGGGATGGGGGAGGCGGGGAGCGGGAGCGCCGCGCAACAGGCCCGCGGTGCTGAGATCCTCGTCGATCTCTTCCCAGTGGATGCCGTAGCCGCCGCCGCAAATTTCCCACTGCTCCCGTTGCTCCGGGGTGGCTGAGGCCAAGCGGGGAAACCACGCCAGGGGCGCGGAGATGGTCCGCCCGTCCATCAGGTCCACCCGGAGGAATTGGTCATCGCAACAGACATCTTTCACCATGACCATCTCATCCAACTCACTGGGCGCTCGGATGATCCTCACGTCATTGGCTACTTCCTTCTCCACCTCATACGCTCGATGAGGAAAAGTGCCCATTCCACTTCTCCAGAAACTCGGTTTGGTGTGTGCGGATAAGCCCCTTACTAAACCGCGCATAAGTATTCAGACTTGGTCGATCTTCGTCCCTCGCCCCCAACGTCATTCCCGCGAAAGCGGGAATCCAGCCTTTGTGTCGTTCAACGCCTCACTTTCTGCCAGTTGCGCACGAAAAAGCAAGGTGTTGAGAATGATGATCGAGTGGTGGCGACAGGGGGGCGGCGCTTGAAAACGAAGACTGGATTCCCGCTTTCGCGGGAATGACGGACGGTGGGGGGGTGAAGTTTGGCGCTTGGGAACTCAGACTGGATTCCCGCTTTCGCGGGAATGACGGTTAATTATTGGAATTGCTGTACCTGTCCCGGACAGGTCAGGGCATGAGTTTGCGCAAATTTTCCAGATTGCGGCGAAAAATAACGGTGTGGGGATGCTCCATCCCAAGGCGATCCTCCGCAATTTGGAGCGCCCGCTCCATCAGGGGACGCGCCCCCTTCAGGTCGCCCTCGGCTTGATGCAACTGGGCAAGGTTGTTGAGGTCACGGGCCACGTTGGGATGGTCCGGCCCAAGGTTTTTCTCGTCGATGGCCAGCGCTCGCTCCATCAGGGGCCGCGCCCCCTTCAGGTCGCCCTCGGCTTGATGCAACTGCGCAAGGTTGTTGAGCCGGGTGGCCACCTTGGGATGGTCCGACCCAAGGTTTTTCTCGTCGATGGCCAACGCCCGCTCCATCAGGGGCCGCGCCCCCTTCAGGTCGCCCTCGGCTTGATGCAGCGTAGCGAGGTTGTTGAGATCACGGGCCACATTGGGATGGTCCGGCCCATAGTGCTTCTCGTCGATGGCCAACGCCCGCACCATCAGAGGCCGCGCCCCCTTCAGGTCGCCCTCGGCTTGATGCAACAGAGCAAGATTGTTGAGGTCCGTGGCCACCTTGGGATGGTCCGGCCCATAGTGCTTCTCGTCGATGGCCAACGCCCGCTCCATCAGGGGACGCGCCCCCTTCAGGTCGCCCTCGGCTTGATGCAACTGGGCAAGATTGTTGAGGTCACGGGCCACCCCGGGATGGTCCGGCCCAAGGTTTTTCTCGTCGATAGCCAACGCCCGCTCCATCAGGGGACGCGCCCCCTTCAGGTCGCCCTCGTCTTGATGCAACTGAGCGAGGTTGCTGAGCCGGATGGCCACCGTGGGATGGTCCGGCCCAAGGTTTTTCTCGTCGATCTCCAGCGCCCGCTCCATCAGGGGACGCGCCCCCTTCAGGTCGCCCTCGGCTTGATGCAGCGCAGCAAGGTTATTGAGGTCAATGGCCACCTTGGGATGGTCCGGCCCAAGGTTTTTCTCGTCAAGGGCCAGGGCGCGGCGGTAGGATTGTTTTGCATCACCATATCTCGTTTGGACATTCTTCAGATAAAGTCCCGTCTCATTCCACAGCCAACTCGCCCCCTCCTCCTCCACTTCCAACTGGCGCCCCCAGTCGGCGGCGGCTTGGGCGTGGGGCAGCAGGCGCCCGCTCGCTTCCCAGGTGGAAAGGTCGTTCTGTCCAAAATTATAAACCTCCCGCATCACCCGCACCGCCCGACCGGCCCACTCCTTGCGCTCCTCCTCGGACAGGCCATGGCGCACCGCCTCCTGCATCAGGCGGTGAAGGGAAATGGTCTCCTCCTTCAGGGTGATCAAGGAGTAGCGGGCCAGGGCCGCCAGGGCGTCGAAGAGGGCCAATTCGTCCGCCACCAACCCCGCCCGGAGGGGTAAATCCCGGGGGATGGCGTCGGGGTCGAGGAAGGCGGCGAAGCGGAGGATCTCCAGGGCGGCGGGGGCGGAGGCGGCGGCCCGCTCCATGGAGATAACCCACGTCACCGCCACTCCGTCCTTGTGATGCTTGGCAACCCCCTTGCCCAACAGCTTCAGCCGGTGCTGTTGGTAATGGGAGAGGTAGGTTGCAAAGGGGATTTTCGCGTCCTCGATGTAGGCCGCCGCCTGCTCCAGGGCCAGGGGCAGACAACCCAAGGTCGCGGCCAGCGTTTCCGCGTCCGGGTCTTGGAGTCTGCCGCTACGCTCCCGCAACAGTTGGACCGCGTCCGCCAGGGGGAGGACATCCAACGCCACGGCGTGATCCCATCGACGATGGCGGGAGGTGATGAGCCGATGGCCGTTGCCCTGGGGCAGGAACTCCTCGAGGCCCTCGGGGTCCGGAGCGTTGTCGAAGATCATCAGCCAATCATCGTTTTGCATCAGCCAACGTTGCAGGGCCGCCCATTTTTCCGGATGGGTTTGACCCGGCAAGCCCAGTTGATCGGCCCACTGGTCCAATTCTCCCGCCAGGGTGGAGGGTTTTTCCGCCCGCAACCAGGCGATGTGGGAATACCGGGCGAGATGGCGATGGGCGTATTCCAGGGCCAATTGGGACTTGCCCACCCCGCCCATGCCAGAAACCGCCGCAATCACCGCCCGCCCACCCCGCAATTGGGCGGAAACCTCGTCCAACGCCTCTTGCCGCCCCTTCCATCCGAACACCTCGTGTTTCACAACCCATAAAGGTCTTTTGTGTCCGAATTCAATCAGCTGAACCTTGTTTCCTCTCTGCGGACCGCCATCCAGCAAGCCGGTTTTCAAACGCCCACCCCCATT
>JADGAP010000272.1 GCA_015231965.1 Magnetococcales bacterium
GTTCTGGAGATGACGATTCAAGGTCTGCTATATAAGCAAATTATGAAACATTCTCCGCATGGCATAGCCGTCCGGCAGGGATGGCGAGGCTCTCCCAGGGGGGGGAGCCGATCCTGGGGGGTGATGGCCGCCCTGGGGCTCTCCGTGTGGCTGAGCGGGTGCAACCTGGACCGGGAGCAGCCCTATCTGGACCGCATTCGGGAGCAGGGTCGGATCACCATTTTGACACGCAACGCCCCCACCACCTATTTTGAGGGACGAGACGGCAAAGCGGGGTTCGAGTATGAGCTGGCCAGTCGTTTTGCGGAGTATTTGGGGGTTCGGCCCCAATTTGTCGTCCTCAACTCGGCCCACGAGGTGTTGGAGGCGTTGATTCAGGGGCGGGGCGACCTGGCCGCCGCCGGTTTGGTCCGTCCCGAGGCGGGGAGCCGGTTTTTTCTCCATGGTCCGGTCTATCAGGAGGTGGAGCCGCAGGTGGTCTGCCGCCGCAACGGCAAAAAGCCTGGAGATGCGCGGGAGTTGTCCAAGGTCAAACTGGCGGTGGCGGCGGGAACCAGCCACGACCAGCGTCTGCAGGCCTTGCGGAAGGAGACGCCCCAGCTGACCTGGGAACGGGAGCGGGGGGGGTCCACGGAACAGATCCTGGAAAAGGTGTGGCGGGGCGAGGTGGATTGCACCGTGGCCGATTCCAACGTGGTGGCCATCAACCGGCGTTACTATCCCGGCCTGATGGTGCGCTTCTCCCTGGGCAAGCCGCGGCCCTTGGCCTGGTTTTTTCCCCGGCGCGCCGGGGAACTGCGTCAGGAGGCGGACCGCTGGTTCAAGGGGGTCAAGGCCCGGGGGGAGTTGGACCAACTGCTGGAACGTTACTTCGGCATGGTGGAAACCGACGAGGCGGAAGGCGACGCCTTCATCGACCACCAAATGTTTCATCAGCGGGTGGAAGAGCTTCTGCCCCGCTTCAAGCCGTTTTTCGAGGCGGCTTCCCGTCGTTTTGATGTGCCATGGCAGTTGCTGGCGGCGGTGGCCTATCAGGAGTCCCACTGGGATCCGCAAGCCATCAGCGGGGCCGGGGTGCGGGGCATCATGATGCTCACCGAGACCACGGCTCAGCGCTTGGGGGTGAAAAATCGCCTGGATCCGTTGCAAAGCATTCTGGGTGGGGCGTGGTATCTGGCCTTTTTGCGCCAGAGTTTGCCCGCGGAGATCGTGGAGCCGGATCGCACCTGGGCGGCGTTGGCGGCCTACAACATCGGGTTGGGGCATCTGCTCGACGCCCGGGAGTTGGCCCGGCGCCAGGGGCGCAACCCCGCCCTGTGGCACGATTTGCGCAAGGTGCTGCCGCTGTTGGCGCAACGCTCTCATTATGAATCCCTGCGCTTTGGCTACGCCCGAGGCGGCGAACCGGTGATTTTCGTCCGCAGGGTTCGACACTATTTCGATATTTTGCAAAATTGGGACAAAATCACCGCCTCCCGGCAAAAGGCGGCCAACCTTGCGGCGTGGGAGGAGGATCCTTCCTCCAGTCCCCAGGGGGAAGCCCGGCCTCCGGGGGGGGGCTCGGAGGAGTCGGGGAAACGCTCCGCCTTTGAGGCAGAGCGGCGCAAGGAGCATCATCAGGCCGCGCGATTGGCGGTGTTGGCGGAAGAGCGGATGGAAGCCTGCGCCGTTTCCGCCGACGAGGGGGCGTGGCAGACGGCGGGGTTGAATCCGGAGTCGTTGCGCGCCGGATTGGCCTGCGTCGCCCGCCTGGAAAATAGTTTGAACCTGCCCAAACCTTCCCACGTGGCGGCGGTCCCATTGTCGCCTTCCTGGATCGTCCCCCAGGCTCCGATCCTGATTCCCAAACTCAACAGCGCCCTCCTGGGCCTTGAGGGCGAGGCCTTCGACCCTTCCTTGGCGGAATCCGAGGCGGACGAGTCGGCCATTCCAGGGGATGACGTGGCGGCAGCGGAAACCTCGACCTTGCCTCCGCTGGATTGACCCCGGCCCCTTGCGCGTCCGGTTCTTGTCGACTCCCGTAACTTTCCGGCCATTGCGCGATAATTTTCTTCGTTTCTCCCGTTTTCTTCGTTTCTCCCGTTTCCTCCGCTCCGAACGCCTTGCGCCTCCCCCTCGTTGCGTCTCTTTTGAACGGCTTTCTTCCGATCTTGGTCCGGGTTTTGCGCCTTTTCCGTCATGTCGTTTCATCTTCGGAATATGAAACATTTCCATTCCCGGTTGGAGGTCATGGATCTCCGACCCGCCGGGATGAAAAATTCAAGGATGAACAATGGGTTTCCTGCGAGATTGCGGGACGTTCCGGCCAAGCGGTGCCCTGTTTCAGGCCTTGGATGAAACAGCGGCGTGGAAGAGACGCTACCCAATGTTTCATGAAGGGGATGGCCCGGGTTGGGATGGATTCCACGGCAGGGAGACCCCAGCCATTTTCCAAGGAAAAAGCGCATGTCCGTCATCTGGATCGTGGATGAAAAGGGAACACCGTCGGTTCTCCAGTGGCCAAGCCTGTTGCGCGAGGCGGGACACCAGGTGGAGCTCATCGCGCCTTCCTCCGAGCGGATCTGCGCCGCCGATTGGCGGAGGGTGGACCTGCTGTGGGTGGAGTGGGAGAAGTTGGCGGGAGAACCTGACGCGGCATTATGGGCGTTGGCGCGACGCCATCCCTGGGTGGGCGTCTTGTGCGCCGTCGAGGGGGATTCTCCGGAAAAACGCCAGGAGCTGGTCCGGTTGGGGGCGTGGGGATGCCTGGTTCGGCCGATTTCCGCGGAGGAGATGGGGCGGGCGGTGGAAATGGCCCTGGAGTTATCTCGTTTTCGCCGCCGCGAGAGCGCGGCCCCCCTTCATAACGCCGTGAACGATCCCACCAGCCTGGAACAGGCCTTGAGCCAACATCGCTGGCGCATCAAGGAGACGGCCAAATCCCTGGGGATCAGCCGCATCACCTTGTGGCGTCGCATGAAATCCGCCGGAATCTCCCTGAGTTCCTCCGAGTAGGTTCATGAATCGTTTCTGCTGGAAAACGGTATTTATAGCAGTTTCAATTGAAATTTACACATGCGGAGATTGCAGATGCAAGGAACCC
>JADGAP010000273.1 GCA_015231965.1 Magnetococcales bacterium
CTTCCAAGTACATTACACCTTCTCGCCCCATGTCAACTGCCGGATCTAGGATCATACGGTCGTGAACCCCAGTGTGAAATTAGGATAGCTACCCCTTGCCGAATTTTTTCTCTTCCGCCTCGGGGCGGCGGAGGTAGAGGGGTTCGAGGAGCAGGGGGTCGTCGTTGCCGCCGTGGAGGCGCATTTTGGCGCCCCAGCGGGCCAGATGGAGGGGATCCACCGTCGTCTCGGGATGAATCCGCGCCTCCGGGGGGAGGGCCATCCGGGGCACCCCGTCGCCGAGCCAGAGGATTTGGGCCTGTTCGGCTGCCGGGACAATGGCCCGCACCCGGGCCAACCACTCCTCGGGATGGGCGCAGACCGGGCCGTCGAGCAGGCGCAACCCCTCGCCCTCCCGGCGGTAGAGGGCGGCGTAGACCTCCTGACGGCGGGCGTCCAGGGTGGGCGCCAACCACGCCCCGTCGGGGGCCTCCCAACCCGCCGCCATCGCCTCCAGGGTGGAGACCCCCTGGACCGCCACGCCGCATCCCAGGGCCATCCCCTTGGCCAGACCCAGGGCGATGCGCACCCCGGTGAAGGAGCCCGGCCCCAGGGTCGCCACCACCAAATCCAACGACGAAGCCCGCCATCCCGCCTCTTCCAGCAAGCGCGCCGCCTCCTCGGGGAGTCGTCCGGCGTGGCCGGCGGGGCTGGCGAAGCGTCGGCTCCCCCGATCCGTTCCCTGGTCCGGGGAGGCCCCGTCCGTCGTCTCCCACAGCGCGACGGAGGCGGAAGGGGTGGAGCTGTCCATGGCCAAAATTTTCATTCCCTCCACTCCCCATCCCCTGATGTCTCGTCCTCGGCGAAAAATTGCCGCACCCGCTCCAGATCCCGGGTCACGGGGACCGGCGGGAGTCCGGCGAAGAAAAAGTTGCGATAGCTTCCCCGGCTCAGGCGGACGTCCAGCACCGCCATCACCCCCCGATCATCCCCCCGGCGCAGCAGCCGCCCCAACCCCTGCTTGAGGGACAAAATGGCCCGGGGCAGATAATAATCGCGAAACGATCCCCGCCCGATCCCTTCCAGATAACGCCCCCGGGCGGCGGTCAGCGGGTCGCCGGGGGAGGGGAAGGGGAGGCGGTCCACCACCACCAGGGACAACGCCTCGCCGGGCACGTCCACCCCCTCCCAAAAACTCCCCGTCCCCAGCAGCACCGACGCGGGATCCTCGCGAAACGCCCCCAGCAGCGCCGCCTTGGGCCGCTCCCCCTGGGTCAGCAGGGTGTAGGGAATCTTTCCCGCCAGCCCGGAGCGGGCTGCTTGCAGCATGCGGAAGCTGGTGAACAGACACAACGCCCGCCCCCGGCTGGCCTCGATGAGGCGCAGCAACTCCCCGACCAGGGCGGCGGGAAAGTCCGGCTTGTCCGGCTCCGGCATCCCCTGGGGCAGGTAGAGCAGCGACTGCCGGGCGTGGTCGAAGGCCGGGGGGAGCCGTTCGCTCACCACCGGCGGCGGTCCGGCGGGCTGGGGCGGTTCGTCCCCCCCGTCGGACCCCTCCCAAGGGAGCGGGGTTCGCGGCTCGTCGTTGGCGGCCAGGGGGAAGGGCGGGGCACCGCCGGGGGGATCCGGGGAGAGCCCCATCTGATCGGCGAAATAGCGGAATCCCCCTTGCCCTGTCCCGGTGGCCAGGGTGGCGGAGGTGAAAACCGCCGCGTTCAAGCGGGGATAGAGGGCCTGGCGCAGCATCTCCCCCATCTCCAGCGGCGAGGCCCGCAGATGGAGCCACCGCCCCCGGGTTTCGTACCAAAAGACCCGGTTGGGATCGTCCAGGGCGCGGATCCGTCCCGCCGTGGTCAGCAACTCCTCGGCCCGACGCATCCGCGCCGCCAGGGCGGCGGAACGCCCCCGATGGAATTCCATCGCCTCCTTGAACAGATTCAGACCGTTTTCCAGCGCCGCCAGGGTCCGCCCCACCTCGCCGAACATGTCGGAGGGCTCCAGGCCGCCTCGGGCGTCGCTGTCGGGAAAGGAGACCCGCAACGCCGCCGCCAGGGTTTCCAGCCGCTCCATCGCCTCCATCAAGGCCGGATCGTCCCCCCCCGCCTCGGCGAAATCCCGCCGGGCGTCCTGCACCAGCCGCCGCACCTGAAAATTGCCGATCTCCAGTCCGAAATAGCGGGTGGCCACGTCGGGCAACTGATGGGCCTCGTCGAACACCGCCAGACGATACTGGGGGAGGATCTCGCCGAAGCCCTCCTCCTTCACCGCCAGATCGGCGAAGAGCAGGTGGTGGTTGACGATGACCAGATCCGCCCCCCGCGCTGCCTGCCGGGCCTTCATCAAAAAACAGGTTCCATAATCCGGACACTGCTGCCCGGTACAGTTGTCCGACCGGGCGTTGATCTCCGGCCAGAAGGAGAGCTCTTCCGGCAGATCCCCCACCTCGTCCCGGTCGCCGGAGTCGGTGGATAGCGCCCACTCGCCCAGCCGTCGCAGCCACCCCTGCTCCTTGCGGGGGACCATCGCCTGGGCGGCGTGGGCGTCGCGAAAGCGGAAACGGCAGAGATAGTTGCTCCGTCCCTTGAGTCGGGCGGCGGTGAAGGGGCGGTCCACCACGTGTCGCAGCAGCGGCAGATCCTTCTCCCAGATTTGATCCTGCAACGCCTTCGTCGCGGTGGAGATCACCGCCTTGAGTCCCAGGGAGAGGATGGGCAGCAGATAGGCGATGGTTTTGCCGGTGCCGGTGCCGGCTTCCACCAGCAGGAAGTGATCCCCTCGCACCGCTTCCACCACTCGTTGGGCCATGAGTTCCTGGGCGGGGCGGGGTTCGTAGCCGGGCCACAACCCCGCCAGTCGGCTGTTGGGGCCGAACCAGGAGGTCACCAGGGATTCCGGCGATTGGTCGGCGAAGGGATCCGGGGCGTCCGGAGCGTCTGGCATGGAGAAGGATGGCCTCTTGGGAAACGGCTCACGCGGGCGTAAAGATGGGCGAATTTTGGAAGCCTGGCTGGAAGGATGCAGGCAGTGGGTGGGAAGGCCGTGA
>JADGAP010000274.1 GCA_015231965.1 Magnetococcales bacterium
GCCTCCGCCCGGGCTTCCGCCGAAATTGCCTACCGCACCGCCGCCGCCGCCGGAGCCCGCGCCCCCTTCGCCGGAGCCCGGGCTTCCGCCGAAATCGCCCACCGCACCGCCGTCGCCGCCGAGGGCTCCGGGCGCGCCTCCCGCCGACCCGGCGGAACCTCCACCCTCTGGTCCGGTGCCGACCTCCTCGCCTTCCGCCGCCGCGCCGCCGCCCGGAGCGCCGCCTTCGCCCGCGCCGCTGGGCACCGGGGGAACGCCCGCGCCAAACCCCGCCATTCCTTCCATGCCGCCCGCGCCGCCGCCGGGAGCGCCGCCAAAGCTTCCCACGCCGCCGGGGGTTGACTCGCCCGTCCCCCCGCCACCGAATCCCGCCAATTCTCCGGGACCACTTGCCCCGCCCAGGCCCTCCCCGGGCGTTCCGCCGAAGCCTTCCACATCCCCCCCACCCGGGGTTGGTGAGGAGCCCGGTGGCGGGACGCCCCCATCTTGGTGGATGACGCCGGGGGGGACGACCCCCACCGGCGGGATGTACGTGACGTTGACCACTCCCACGAACAGATTGACACTGAACGCCGTGGGGTCGCCGCCGCTGTGGGCGTCCACATACCACTCCCCAACGCCGCTGA
Organism: Magnetococcales bacterium; assembly: GCA_015231965.1. Taxonomy (GTDB): domain Bacteria; phylum Pseudomonadota; class Magnetococcia; order Magnetococcales; family JADGAP01; genus JADGAP01. The sequence continues at coordinate 627 of JADGAP010000274.1, forward strand.
ACTGGTCCCAGGCGCGAAACTGCACGGTGAGTTGCCCGGTAAATCCGGGACGTGGCAGAAAGCGAATGCGGGAGGTGTCGGTCTCCGGCAGAAGCAACGCCTCCCGCTGGCTGACCTCGCCAATCTCCACCCAGCTCTCCCCATCATTCAAGGAGTACTGCCACGTTCCATGGGCGTGGTCCAGTTCCACCAGGGCCACGCCCCGGGGATCGGTGGTGTTTTGGTCGGTGGTCCAGCTTCCCAGCAGCGCCGAAACCTGAAATCCCACGTTGCCGTGGGCCCCGTCGTTCAAAAAATTTTGCACCGTGACGTAACGGTCGTAGGGCGGGTTCAACTCCGGGCTGTAGTTGATCGGAATGACGGGCGGGGGCGGAGGCGGGGTGCGATCCATGTAAAAAACGTCCCGCTGGCCGTTGCCGTCCCCCGCCACGAGGTCGTCGGCATCGGAGGCGAAGGTGACGCCCAGGCCGCCGTCGCTCACCCGGGGATGATGGCTGTTGAGGTTCCGCGTCCCCTGATCGTGGGCGTGTTCCGAAACCAATGTGATCGAGTGGTCGTTGTCATTATACATATAAACATCGCGGGAATTGAGCAACGTGCTGGCATGGACCAGATTGGTGGCGGCGGACTGAAAGACGATGTAGTCGCCGTCGGGGCTGATGCCCACCCCCTGGCTGAAGTTGTTGGGATCGCCGCCGCTGGTGGAGATGGAGATCCGTCGGATCTGGTTGGGATAAGTCGCCAGATCGGTTTCGTTGGCATCGTAGAGGAAAATGTCCTGGGTGGTGTACCCGTCATCCCCATCCTCCGCCACCAGGCGCTGGGAGCCGGACATGAAGGCGACGCGGGAGCCGTCCTGGCTGATGGAGGGGTCAAAGCTGTTGCCGTCCATCGCGGTGCCGTCCCAGGTTTGGGAGATGGGGGTCAGGTTGGAGCCGTTGTTGGTTTGGGCGATGGTTTGATGAAAGAGCCATTGATATCCGCCGCCGCCCAGGGAGTTGTAGGCCACCCAACGGTCGCCGGAACCATCGGCGTCGCTGATCACCGGGGAGGAATACCCTTGGGTGTTGCCGGTGTAGGCCACGCCCAGGGTGAGGGGCGTCACCGTCCCGCTACCCGAACTCCAGAGGTAAATATCGCTGAGAGCGTCTACATCCGCCTGTCCGGCGTACAAGCCGGTGGTGGCGGAAGAGTAGAAGACGGCGTAGAGCCCATCGGGGCTGATGTGGGGCAGATAGCTGGCGGCGTTGGGTTCGCTGGTTCCGCCGGTTCCGGACAAGCGGGTGATCTTGTTGGCCGCGCCGCTGGACGGATCGTAGAGAAACACGTCCCGGTTGGCTCCGCCGTCGGCGGCGGCCAGCAGATCCGTTCCATCCGACTCGAACACCACTTGCCCGTTGTCGCTGACCGTCGGGTTGTAGGCGTTGCCGACGGAAGGGGTGAGATCGGCGAGCTTGCGGTCGATGAGGGTGAGGCCGTTGTCGGGGTTTTCCGTGTCGTAAAGGTAAATATGGGACTGTCCCCCGGAGGCCCCGCTGACCAGATTGGTGGCGGTGGAGGTGAAGACGACGTATCGCCCGTTGGCGCTGATGGAGGGGACGTTGCTGGCCCCCCCCGTGGCGTCCACCCCGTCGGAGGGTTCGGAAAGCCGCTCATTGGTGAACAGCAGGCCGTTCCAGGCGTTCTGCGCCTCCCGGGAGAGGATCACCGCCGTTTCCACGGACCCCGTGTGGGACTCCAGGATCCAGTCGCCGCCTCGGGCGGCGGAGCCGGTGAGATCGGTGGAGGCGGCGGCGTCGGCGGCGGTGATTTGGGAAATTTTTTGCAGAAAGGCTTGCCCCAGCAGCCCATCCCCCACGTTGCAGCCGTAGATCATGACATCGCCGTCGGGGGCGAGGGCGCGCCCCCAGGCGGCAAGGTCGGCTTGATGGCTCTCCACGGTGGCGGGGTTGAGTTCGGTGGAGCCCAATTGCAACCATCCCGCCCCGCCGTGGGAAAAAATATGAAGGGCGTCCACCCCCGACTCCCCCGCCAGAGCCTCGGCCATTTGCCGCACCCCGTCGGAATCCGCATCCAGCATCACCACCCGGGCGTGGGCGGGAATGCCTTGCAACAGGGTGGGCAGATCGGGAACCGCCCGGTCGATGAACACCACTTCCCGACGGGGTGCCTCGGCCTGAAGCGGGGCGAGGGCGATGGCGGGCGAGGGGGGGGCCTCGGCAAAAAGGTGGGGGAGGGAGTCTTCGCCGCCATCGTCGTGCAGGGCGAGGGCCGGGTCGCCGGGATCGTTGAGGGGGGGATGGAACAGTTCCGCCGCGCCGGCGGCGTCGAAGAGGATGCGGGGCTCCAGGGCCAGACGCAACGGCGCGGGACGGGCTCCGGCGGGGTGGGGC
>JADGAP010000275.1 GCA_015231965.1 Magnetococcales bacterium
ATTTCATCTTGGACGCAAGACTGGCGTTCCAAAGACACAAAGGCTGGATTCCCGCCTTCGCGGGAATGACGATGCAGTGTTTGAAAAAGCTGGTTGCATCCCCCGGCTCTACTTGAGGTAACGCGGCATGTTAAGTTGGAACGTCAATATTATTCCGCCTCCACCAGGGGATCGTCCAGGCTCAGGGTGTGCAGGCGCAACACCACCCGGGCGGCGGGATGAACCAGGACGTTCAGGTTCAAGAGATCCCAGTAGACCATCCAACGTTCCGCTTCCAGCTTTTGGAGAAACCCCAGCAGGGTGAGAAAATCCCCCTCCAGCACCAGCGTCAGGCCGTGTTTGTAGATCACTGAGCCTTCGGGGCGCTTCTTTTTCTTTTTCTTGCCGTCCTCCGTCTCCTTGCCCTCGGCGGCGTCGGCCTTGCCCAGCGACGCCGGAGGGGTGGAACCCAAGGCCAACAGCCTCAATTCCGGGGTGCGGTCCAGCAGGGCGCGGAGGAATCGGGTCATGTCCCGGGCGGTGGCCAGGCTTTGGACGGCGGCGTTCATTCGTCCATCCATCTTGGCCAGGGCGGCCTCCGCCTTTTTCAAGCGTTCGCGGTACTCGGCGTTGGGGTCGGCCTGTTTCTTGTTCCGCAGCATTTGTTCCAGATCGCGGTTTTGCGCAATCTCCTTGTTGAGCTGGACCTCGTCCTTTCCCGCCTGGGCCACGGCCTTTTCGTAGGGCAGAAGCACGGAAAAATACCAGACGGCGATGAACAGCAGGGACAAAATCGCCAACATCATCACCCGCTCCCGGGTGGACATCTGGTCCACCTGGTCCACCACCTTGCGCAACGCCTCCCGCAGCCGCTTCAGATGGGGATTCAAGGCGTGTCTCCCGGCGCGGCGGCGGGGGGAGGCGGGGCGATGGAGCCCCCGCCCAACTCCTTGGGCAGCATCCCCGGCGGCAGCATCTTCGGCTTGACCAGCCCCGGAGGCAAATTGCGCACCGGCGCGCCCCCCGCTCCGGCCCCCTTGCCCTCCTCGCCCTTGGCGGAGTTCCCCTCCTTGCTCTCCCCCTCGGCCTTGCCCTGGGCGGTCATCGCCTCCAGCCGTTTCTTGATCTCCTCCCGGGGAATGTTGCCGAGAACAAACATCACCTCGTCACCCTCCCCATCGGTGCTTGCTCCCACCTCCAGGGATTGGATGGAACGCCCGAGAAATCCGGGGTCGGTGACCAACCGTTCGACGAAGCCGGGAATCAGCTCCTGCCGCACCGCCCGCCCCGCCACGGCGAACTCCCGCCCTCCCTGCTCCAGGATGACGGCGGTCAGCCAGATCCCCTTGCCCACGGTGCGGGCCAACCCCTCCAGCATGGGGCTGAACCCCTCCACGTTGCCCGGATGGAGGCCGGTCAAAATTTTCAGCTCGTCCTCGCGACGATTCAGCTCCTGCTCCCGGGCCAAGGTGCGGGATTCCAGGGCGTCGTCCTTGGGAATCTCCTGCATATTCCGGCCCAGTTCGACCATGCTCAACTCGATGCTCGCCTTTTCGTTGCGCAACCCCTGGATCTTGGCCTTCAACCCCGACTGCTTGTGCATCAACACCAGGGAGAAGAGCGCCAACACCAGGATCAATCCCCCGGCGTACAGGGGGTAGTAGCGGGCGGACAGGTAGTCCCGCTGGGGGTGGAACTGGGGCTGGTAAAAATTGATGCGTTGTGGAATCACCCCTTGGCCTCCCCGCCCCGCAGCGTTGCGCCGATGGCCGGCATGGCCCGGGAAAGCAGTTCGTCATCCACGGCGGCGTGGAAGGTCAGCACCTCCCGCAAGGGCAGATCCTTGACCCGCATGCCCATTTTATCCGCCACCGCCCGCCGCAGATGGGGGATGGCCCGTTCGGTGGGGGCCAGGTGGATGCTGGAGACCGGCGATTGGAAAAAATGGCTTTCATAGTAATCCAGGGTTCGTTGGATCTCCAGACCGATCTGGTCCAGTTCGGACAGCCGCCCCAACACGTCGGGTCCGGCGTCGGCCTTGCCTTGCAGCCCCCGCACCATGTTTTCCCACCCCCGCTCCATGGCTCGGGCCAGGTAGACGGTTCCCTTGCGCGTCACCTGCACCAACCCCTGGTAGCGTTCCAGATAGAGCAGCGCCACCCCCTCGGCGTCGTCGGGGGAGAGGATGGACAGGTTGGCCATGGCCAGGTCGGCGGCGTCGATGGAGACCAGGTTCAACCCCGCCCCCAGGATGACGTTGACGCAGGAGCGCACCTCCATCTCCCGCGCCACCGCCACGTAGATCTGCTGCGCCGCCTCCCCCGGACGTCCCCCGGGTTTGTCGAACACCTCCACCACCGCCTCTTCCACGGGAAACTCCAGCCGATCCTTGATCCGCCAGCGGATCGCCGCCGCCATCTCGGCCCGGGGGGCCTCCACCGTGTCGGCGGGAAAGATGGTGTAGCGGCCCAACCCCAACACCGCGGTCACCGGCAGTTTGCTCGCGCCCGCCTCCCGGGCCATTTCCGCCAGGATTTCGGAGGGCTCCCCCCCTTCCGGCTTGCGAAAGGCGCAATATTCCACCACCGGCGGGCCGTCTCCGGGAGTCCGCACGTGAGCGCATACCAACCCGTCCTGGCGAATTTCCACCCCCAACAGGCCCTCCGACGAACCGCCGCCGCCGCCGAAGCGGCGCCGCAGGGGGGCGAGAAAGGCGGGAGGGATGATGGGCATGTTGGGCGTCCTGGGCGGTCATGGTCGGCGTGGGGGAGTCCAGAGGGGTTCCCGCAACGCCCTTCCATGCAATTCAAGGGCCGATTGTCGCCCCCGCCCGCCCTCCCGCTCGACGCGGGGCGTCGATGGCCGCTTGTCACACCCCTGCCGGGGGGAGTATATGTTTTTTGAAGGTAACTATTCAGCGCCTCCTGGTCCAATCCGCTCCAGGAGGGTTCTGTGTCATGCCGCTTTGGCGACTGCGGGTCCAGGGGGATCATCCCCCTGGCGGGTCCAGAGCCTGCCCCCGC
>JADGAP010000276.1 GCA_015231965.1 Magnetococcales bacterium
GGGGGGGGGGAGGGGGGGGGGGGGGGGGGGGGGGGGGGGCGGGGGGTTTTTTGGCGCCGGGGGCGGGGGGCGGTTCCCGCGTCCATTCGCCTGCCCGCCGCCGGACCGTCGATCCTCGCCCTGGGGGGCTATTTCAAAAATACCGTCTGCCTCACCCGGGGCGACGAGGCCTTTCTCTCCCAGCACCTCGGCGACTTGGACCACGCCGCGACCCTGGACTATCTGGCCGAAGCGGCGGACCATCTGGCCCAGGTGCTGGAGATCCGACCCGAGGCCGTCGCCTGCGATCTTCATCCGGATCTCCCCTCCACCCGACTGGCGGAGGAGAGGGCGCAACGTTTGGGGTTGCCGCTGTTCCGGGTGCAACATCACCATGCCCACATCGCCGCCGTCGCCGCCGAACACGGCGAGGCGGGTCCAGTGGTGGGGCTGGCCCTGGATGGGGTGGGATACGGCGTCGACGGAACCCCCTGGGGCGGCGAACTGCTGCGGGTGGTTCCCGACAGCATGGTTCGGCTGGGGCGAATGCGTCCCCTGCCCCTGCCGGGGGGGGATCGGGCGGCGCGGGAGCCCTGGCGCATGGCCCTGGCGGTGCGCTGGCTGCTGGGGCGGGAGGCGTCGGAGCTGCTCGCCGATCCGCTGGACGTCCACGCCGGGGGCGAGGTGGTGCTGCGGATGCTCCAACGGGGGGTGAACTCCCCCCTGACCAGCAGCGCCGGGCGCTGGTTCGACGCGGCGGCGGGGGTGCTGGGGGTGTGTCGCGTCATGAGTTTCGAAGGGCAGGCGGCCATGCGCCTGGAGGGGTTGGCTGAGGTCCATGGTCCGGTGGAGCCCTGGCTCTCCGGCTTCGAGTTGAACTCGGCGTGCGAATTGGATTTGCTGCCGCTGTTGGCCCGTCTGGACGAAGAACATCGGGCGGGGAGGATGGGTCCGGAAGCAGGGGCGGCGCTGTTTCACGCCACCCTGGCGGAAGGTCTGGCCCGGTGGGCGGGGGAGATGGCGGAGACGCTGGGGTTGCAAACCGTCGCCCTGGGAGGGGGATGCTTCCTCAACCGGGTGTTGACGGGACGGTTGGTCCCCCGCCTGGAAGGGATGGGGGTGCGGGTGCTGACGGCGCGTCAGGCCCCGAGCAACGATGGGGGCCTGAGCTTGGGGCAGGCCTGGGTGGCGATGAACCGATGGTCCGTTCCCCCTCTCCCCGTCTTGACGGGGGGGGAGGGAAGCCCGTGGAGAATGGTTGATTAGACGAGGTGGAACATGTGCTTGGCGGCTCCGGTTAAAGTGGTGCAACTCCTTCCGGACGAGATGGCGGTGGTGGAGATCGGCGGGGTGCGCAAGACCATCTCCCTGGCCCTGGTGGACGGGGTGCGGGAGGGAGACTACGTCATTCTCCACGTGGGCTATGCCCTCACGAGGCTGGATGAGGCGGACGCCCTGTGCAGCCTCGCCCTGTTTCAGGAGATCGCCCAGAGGATGGAACAGGCCGAGAATCCCTCCGATCCCTCCGATCCCTCCGATCCCTCCGAGGAGTCGGGGCGGTGAGCGGCGGGGAAGGGGTCGCCTACATCGACGCCTTTCGCGACGGGGCTGCCGCCCGGGGGTTGGCCCAATGCATCACCGCCGAGGTGGAGCCGGGGCGGCGCTATCGCTTCATGGAATTTTGCGGCGGTCACACCCACGCCATCTTTCGCTTCGGCTTGATGGACCTGCTGCCGCCGGAGATTCAACTGGTGCACGGTCCCGGCTGCCCGGTCTGCGTGTTGCCCTCGGGACGGCTGAAAAACGCCCTGGAGTTGGCCCATCGCCCGGGGGTGATCCTCACCAGCTACGCCGACATGATGCGCGTTCCCACGCCGCAGGGGGAGACCCTGCTCAAGGCCAAGGCCGCCGGGTGCGACGTGCGCATGATCTATTCCGCCGCCGAATCCCTGGAGCTGGCCCGGCGTCATCCCCAGCGGGAGGTGATCTTTTTCGCCATCGGCTTCGAGACCACCGCCCCCCCCACCGCCGTGGTCGCCCGCCAAGCCCATCAAGAAGGTTTGAAAAACTTCAGCATCTTTTGCAACCACGTCCTGACCCCGCCGGCCATCCGCCACATTTTGGAGGCCCCGGAGATCCGGGAGAGCGGCGCCCCGGAGCTCGACGGTTTCATCGGCCCGGCCCACGTCAGCGCGGTCATCGGAACCCAGCCCTACGAATATTTCGCCGAGGAGTACGCCAAGCCGGTGGTGGTGGCGGGATTCGAGCCCTTGGATGTGCTGCAAGCGGTGCGGATGCTGGTGCGGCAGGTCAACGAGGGGCGTTCCGTGGTGGAAAACGAATACTCCCGCGCCGTCACCCGGGAGGGCAATCTTAAGGCCCAGGGGTTGATCGCCGATCTCTTCGAGATGCGCCGCCGTTTCGAGTGGCGCGGTTTGGGGATGGTCCCCTACAGCGCCTTGCGGCTGCGGGGAGAGTTCGCCCAGCTCGACGCCGAACGGCGGTTCGGGGTGGAGGAGATCGTCCTCCCCGACCCCGCCGCCTGTCAGTGCGGATCGGTGTTGCGGGGCATCGTCGAGCCGCCCCGCTGCAAGGTGTTCGGAACCGCCTGCACCCCGGAACACCCCATCGGGGCCTGCATGGTCTCCTCCGAGGGGGCCTGCGCCGCCTATTTCAGCTACGGACGCCGCCCGGCGTCGGATTGACTCCCGAAAATACCTCCCTCCCCGCGTGGTTTTGCATCTTGCCATTTAAAAAGCGAACGAGTATGGTTCGCAATTCTCTGGACCCGAGGTCGCGACGGGGAGGCCGGAACCTCCGGCGCGCCTGGCAGCCTGTCGGATTCCGACTCCACCCATCATGCAGCTTATTGGTTATAGTTATTCCATTTAAGATCTGCACACCAGGAACTTGGTGGAGCGAGGAACGCATTCCAAAAATAGATCGTCATTCCCGCGAAAGCGGGAATCCAGGAAAGCCGATCGGTGAATGGCTCCCT
>JADGAP010000277.1 GCA_015231965.1 Magnetococcales bacterium
TGGCGGCGGACTGGAAATAGGCCCGCTCCAGACGGGAGGGATCGGGTGCCCGCCCCTCCTCGGAAAACCCCGAATCGTTGACCAGATCGCCGCGGAAGCTGGGCAGGGAGACGCCATTTTGCGTCTCCATGGCGCTGGAGCGGGGCTTGGCGAACTGACCGGCGATGCGTCCCACCTTGACCACCGGGCGACCCGAGCCGTAGGTCAAGATCACCGCCATCTGCAACATCACCTTGAGCTTGTCGCGGATGGAGTCGGCGCGGAAGTCGAGGAAGGATTCGGCGCAATCGCCGCCCTGGAGCAAGAAGGCCTCGCCCCGGCTGACGGCGGCCAGATCCCGTTGCAACGAGCGGGCCTCGCCGGCGAAGACCAGGGGGGGATAGCCCGCCAGGGTGCGGCAGACCGCGTCCAGGGCCTCCCGGTTCGGCCAATCCGGCTGTTGCACGACGGGAAAGCGGTTCCAGGAGTGGGGAGTCCAAGTGGGATCGATGGGGGACATGATGCAAGAATCCTCAAGAAAACGGTGGCGCCGGTCCATCCCAGCGTGGAATCGACGAACGAGGCGCCGACAAAAGTTCATGGCATCGTGAGGGTGCGCAGGTTCCGGAAAAAATGGGTATCCTACCCCATGAAGCGCCGTTCGTCACGTCGCGGTGCCGGATTTTTCGCGGGGCGCGGGCCGGAGCCGCTCCCGCGGGCGATCAAGGGGTGGACGGGGCGGGGGGGGCTCCGGCGGCACCGGCGGGGGAGGGAGGGCGCTTCTCCCGACCCTGCTCCAGCAGATCGAGGGAGCGTTTGAGCCCCTCCACCATCCGCTCCACCTTGCGCTGGTCCAACTTGAGGCCGAAGAGATCCTTGACGTAGAAGACGTCCACCGCCCGTTCGCCGTAGGTGGAAATTTTCGCCGAGCGGATCTGGATGCCCTGCCGCTTCAACTCCCGGGTGATGGTGTAGAGCAGCCCCACCCGATCCATGGCGCTCACCTCCAGCACGGTGTGGGCGTCGGAAAAGTCGTTGTCCACCAGCACCGAGGGGGGAACGTGGAAGGTCTCCCGCTTGCGTTGCCGGGGGTCCAACTTGGCCAGCACGTCGGCGGCCCGCACCTGTCCCAGCAGCACCTTCATCAGGGCCGTCCGCAGCCGCTCCTTGCGGGCCTCGCCGTCGATGGGGCCGCCCCGGGCGTCCTGGATGGTGAAAATGTCCAGGGCCATGCCATCCTTGGTGGTGTTGACGTTGGCCGAGAGAATGTTGACGTTGTCCCCGGCCAGCGCCCCGGAGATGCGGGCGATCAAGCCGGGGTGATCCTGGGTGTAGACCAGCAGATCCGTGGTGTCGGAGACCGGGCTGGTGAAAAAGGCGGTGGCCAGGGGTTCGTCCAACTCATGGCGCAACGCCCGGTAGTGATCGACGATGATCTCCGGGTCCAGCGACAGGAAATAGTCGGAGGAGAAGCGTTCCAGATAACGATGGATCTCCGCGGCGGGGGCCTCTCCGGCCAGAAGCTTGGCCGCCGCCTCCCGTTTGCCCCGGGCCAGGCGGTCCGCCTCCAACGGCTGAAAGAGTCCCCGATTGAGGGCCTCCGTGGCCGACTGGTGAAGCCGTCGCAACAGGCTGGCCTTCCATTGGTTCCACACCCCGGGGCCGACGGCGCGAATGTCCGCCACGGTGAGCAGCAGCAGCATGTCCAGCCGTTGTTGATCCCCCACCCGGCGGGCGAACTGTGAGACGGTCTGGGGGTCGTTGATGTCCAGCCGGAAGGCGACCCGGGACATCACCAGATGGTTTTCCACCAGCCACGCCGCCAACTCCGCGTCGCCCTCGGAGAGCCCCAGGCGGCGGCCGATTTGCCGGGTGATCACCGCCCCCTTCACCGAGTGGTCGTCCCCCCGTCCCTTGGCGATGTCGTGGAACAGCACGGCCAGATAAAGCACCGTCAGTTTGCGCACCCGCTGCACGATCATGGTGGAGAGGGGCAACTCTTCGGAGAGGGCGCCCGCCTGAATTTTATGCAGCGACTCCACCGCCAGCAGGGTGTGTTCGTCCACCGTGTAGACGTGGAACAGGTCGTGCTGCGACTGCCCCTGGATCCGACCGAACTCGGGGATGAAGCGGCCCAGCACCCCGGTGTCGTTCATCCTGCGCAGGGTCCAGACGGTGGCCTCCCGGCCATCCATGATTTTGAGAAACAGGCGGCACGCCTCGGGATTGGTGCGCAACTCCCGGTTGACCAGATTGAGGTGGCGACACACCTGCCGCGTGGTTTCCGGGTGAATCTGGGTGTCCAGCCGGTGGGAGAGTTCAAACAGCCGGATGAGGCGCAAGGGGTTTTGCACAAAGGCCTCCGGCGAGGCGACGGCCACCTTGTCGTCCAGCAGCACGAAGGCGTCGGCCAACTCCCGGGGCCGTTTTTTAGGCTTCTTGCGGAACTCCTCCTCGTACAGCCGGAGGAAAATGTTGGACAAATTGCCCACCTGCGCCGCCACCTGGTAATAGCGGCGCATGAACTGCTCCACCCCGCGCATGCCCGGTCGATCCTTGTAGCCGAACTCGGCGGCGATCTCCATCTGATATTGGAAGGTCAGGCGGTCCTCTCGCCGTCCGGCCCGAAAGTGGAGGGCGTTGCGCACCCGCCACAAATATTCCCGGCAACGGCTGAAACTGCGGTACTCCTCGGGGGTCAACAGCCCCAGGGGGATCAACTCCCGCATGCGCAGTACGCCGTAGCGATATTTGGCGATCCACATGAAATTGTGGATGTCCCTCAAGCCGCCGGGGTTCTCCTTGAGGTTGGGCTCCAGGTAGAAGAGGGAGTTGCCGAAACGTTCGTGGCGCTTGCGCTGTTCCAACAGCTTGGCCCGCTGGAAGCCGGCGGTGTCCTGCAGCAGCACTTCCTCGAACAGGGTGGTGCGATAGGTGAAGAACAGCCGGCGGTCCCCTGCCAGAAAACGGGACTC
>JADGAP010000278.1 GCA_015231965.1 Magnetococcales bacterium
GGAGGCGTTCGGGCGGGCGAAACGGGCGCGGGTCGCGACCACCGGGACGCCGGAACCGTGTTCAGCCCCCGCCGCTCCAGCCGATCTCCTCGTCGGTGAGGTAGCAGCCCGGATCCTCGGCCCAGGGGTCGCCGGTGAGTTGGTGGGCGCGCACCCGGGTGTTGCCGCCGCAGATCGGCAGATATTGGCAGCCGCCGCACCGCCCCTTGACCGGACGGGGACGTTGGCGCAATCCGACCAGCAGTTCGTCGTCGTTGTCCCGCCAGATGGCGGAAAAGGGGCGCTGGCGGACGTTGCCCAGGGTGTGGTTCCACCAAAAAATATCCGGGTGGACGTTGCCCCGGTTGTCGATGTTGGCGATGCCCACCCCGGAGGCGTCGCCGCCCCAGGCGCGGAGCAGCGCCTCGGCCCGGTGACGGCGCTCGGGCAGGCGCTGCTCCACCCAGCGGAGCAGCCAGGGGCCGTCGGCGCAGTTGTTGCCGGTGACCATCTCCCGCCGGGAGCCGGACTGGGCATCCAGCAGGGCGAGGTCGAACAGTTGGGTCAGATTGTGCCGGACCGCCTCCATGGAGGGAGCCTCGGAGCGCAGGGCGGCACCCCGTCCGGAATAATTGAGGTGGGAGAGGTAAAAACGTTCGATCCCCTCGTTGCGCATCAACTCCAACAAGAAGGGGAGGTCGCCGACGTTTTCCGAGGTCTGGGTGAAACGGATGCCGGTGTTCAGCCCCAACTGCCGCAAATGGCTGAGCCCGGTCAGGGCTTCGCCGAAGGCCCCGGCCTTGCCCCGCATCCGGTCGTGACGGGCGGGAGCGCCATCGAGACTGACCCCGACGTAGTCGAATCCGGCGTCGCGAATCCGCCCCGCCGCCACCGCGTCGATCAGCACGCCGTTGCTGGAGAGGGCGAGATGAAAACCCATCCCCTTGGCCCGTTTGGCGATTTCAAACAGATCGGGGCGCAGCAGCGGTTCGCCGCCGGAGAGGATCAACGCCGGAACCCCCAACCCCCGCAAATCCTCCAGCACCCCGAAAACCTCGACGGTGGTCAATTCGCCGTCGAAGTGGCGACCGCTGGAGGAGGAGTAGCAGTGCAGGCACTCCAGATTGCAGCGGCGGATCAAATTCCACACCACCACCGGGGCCGTCGGAATCGCCGGGACGATGGATTCCAGGGGAACCTCGGCACCCCCGAAGGGGGGATCGGCCAGGATTTGACGCAGAATGCGGGTCAGGCGGAACATGACGCTCTCCCCTCGCGGGTCCAATTAAGATGAATAAATCACTCCTGAAACGCCCTCCCGGGGGGAAGAACGGTTATCCGTGGAAGGCGGTGCGCAGCCCGGTTTTTTTCAGCAGGCGGGTAGTGTAGAGGATGCGATAGCCCCGGCACCGCCCTCCCAGCCGTTCCGCCAAACGGGCGGCCTGGATCTCCACCGCCTCGCGGCTGGTTCCGTGGAGCATGGCAAAAAGGTTGAAAGGCCACTCCGGGAGATGGCGGGGGCGTTGGTAGCAGTGGCTGACGAAGGGGAGTTCCGCCAGGGCCTGACCGCAGTCCGCCGCCGCTTCGTCGGGGGCGTCCCACACGCTCATGCCGTTGACCGACAACCCCAGCCGCACATGGTTGGGAATCACCCCCAGACGGCGGATGGCCCCGCTGTCCACCATGCGGTTCAGGCGGGCCATCACCTCGGCCTCCGCGGTGCCGATGCCCTCGCCGATGGTGCGGTAAGGCTCCGGGGTGAGGGGCAACCCCTCCTGGGTGGCGGCGATGAGCCGTCGGTCCAGTTCGTCCAGGGCGAGTTCCCCCTCCGGCGGAACGGGGGCCAGGTCGGGCATGGGGTGAAAGGAGGTCTCCGGAATCCCCTCGCCCTCGCCGCTCACCCGCACCCCGAACCCCAGGCGGAACTCCCGCTCCTTGGGCATCAGGTGGACGGGAAAGCCGGTCTGACGGGCGATTTCGGCGGCGACGGCGGCCAGGCGCGGGGGATGGTCCACCGCCAGCACGAACCAGAGATTGAAGGGGTGTTCCCGGGCGTAGTTGTGGGCCACCTCGGGAAAGGCGTTGACCTGTTCGGCGAGGGACTCCAGCCGCTCGGGGGGGAGTTTCATCGCCGCCAGGGAGACGGCGCCGCCCATCCGCTCGGCGTTGTACAACGGCCCGAAGCGGGAGAGGGCCCCCGTCTCCAACAGACGCCCCAACCGCAGCAGCAGCGTCGCCTCGTCGGAGGCCATCGCTTCCGCCGCCCGGGCGAAGGGAGAGGGGGCAATGGGAAATCCCCCCTGCCAGCGGTTGATGATCTCCCGATCCAGGGGCGAGAGGCTCACCGGCGGGGCGGATGCGGCGGCGCGGGACATGGAGGGCTCCTCTCGCCGGGTCGCCTAGGCGGCGTGTTCCAGGATGGGGGCCAGGGCGTCGGCGGGGGGGGCGTCGGCGACGGGGGCGGCGTACCACGCCCCCCGCTGCTTGAAGCGGCGGCGGCTGAACAACACCTCCCGGGGCAGGGACTCCAGGCCGCACCGGGCGGTGAGCAGGGCCAGCCGTTGCAGCACCTCTTCCCGATCCCGACCATGGATCATGCAATAGAGATTGTAGGGCCAACGGGGGGCGACGCGCTTCCGGCGATAGCAGAGGGTGACGAACTCGAACTCGGCGATGGCCTGTCCGACGCAGGCCGCTTGTTCGTCGGAGACGTCCCACACCACCATGGCGTTGGTCCGGTAGCCCAATTCCAGGTGGCGCACCACCACGCCAGCGCGCTTGATCACCCCGCCCTCCCGCAGCGCCCGCAGCCCCTCGATCACCTGGGCCTCGCTCACTCCCAGCCGCTGGGCCACCTCCTGAAAGGGGCGGGGGGTGAGGGGAAATCCCTCCTGCACCGCCGCCAGCAACTCTCGCTGCCACGGCGTGGGGCGCATGGGTTGGGCGGG
>JADGAP010000279.1 GCA_015231965.1 Magnetococcales bacterium
CTGGCGGGTCCAGGGCAGAGCCCTGGGGTTTTGACTTTCGCTTTTGATCTTGCATTTGTTTTTTATCATTTGGCGCGCTTTTAAGTGAAGCCGAAGCGTTTTTTGCTTTGGCGCAGCGCGCCCAATCGTCGCCGCAGGCGACCCGATTTTTACGGAACTCTATCCATTTGGTTGCGGCTAAGCCGCTCTGGGTTTTGTTGAAAATTTCCGGGGCTGAAATCACGGGAGGTCAACGCATGAAACGAGCGAGCATCCACCAGGAAAACGAAGCGGCGGCGGCGCTGGCGGGGGATCTGTTCGCGCCGTTGGGGGGCGTGACCATTCGCAAAATGTTCGGCGGGGCGGGGATCTACGCTCAAGGGGTGATGTTCGCCCTGATCGCCGAGGGGGTGCTTTACCTGAAGGGCGGTCCGTCGTGCGAGAAGGATTACGAGGCAGCCGGTTCCCGGCCCTTCGTCTGGACCTCTCCCAAGGACGGACGCACCACCCGCATGAACTACTGGACCCTCCCCGAGGAGGCGCTGGACGATGCGGAGTTGGCGATGACTTGGGCGAGACGCTCCCTGAACGAGGCCCACGCCGCCCAAGCCGCCAAACCCGCCAAACCCGCCAAACCCGCCAAACCCGCCAAACCCGCCAAACCCGCCGTCCCGGTCGGGGGCGTCCAGACCGAGGAAGCGTCCGCCCCTTCCGGCGTCGCCGCCGCCGGTCGCCGGGGAAAAAGAACGGGCGGCTAGCTCTTTTTCTTGAACAACGATTCGGCGGCCATGCGCAACTCGTCTTTGGTGGAAGCCCGCACCCCGGGGGCGTAGCGGGGCTCGAAAAAGTCGCAATAGGTGGCCTTTTCCTTGTCCGTCACCCGTTCGGATTCGGGTTCGCGGCATTCGTTGTAGCTGAATTCGTCGTAGAATCGACAATTTTTGCAACAGCGCAAATCTCGCTTGCACCCGGGGCAATAATCCCGGCGGTTGAAATCGTTGCGCTCCAAAACCTGGCCGCAACTCCAGCAGGTTCCCTGTTTTTCGCCGCTCATGGCCGACCTCCCGCCGCTTGGTGCGCTCACCAATATTTCTCCCGATGCAATGTTCCCGGCTCCTTGGGGGTTCCCGCATCATACCCCATGCCGAGGAAAATTTTCTCCGCCTCTTCCACCATCGCCGGATGGCCGCACAAAAAAATGTGGGTCTGATCCGGCGTCAGGGGAAAACCACACCCCTCCGCCAACTGGGGGTGATGCAACCACTCGGTCAACCGCCCGGTGCGTCCAGACCACGTCGGATCCGCCGCCGGACGGGAGATCACCGGCAGGTAGCGGAACGAACCGCACTCCCGGGCCAGGGATTCCAGCTCGTCCCGATAGCCCAACTCCCAGGAGTAGGCCGCGCCGTGAACCACCGCCGCCCGGCGCGCCGGACATCCCGCCCCCAAAACCTGACTGCGGATCATGCTGACATAGGGGGCCAGTCCGGTGCCAGTGGCCATCAGCAGGACGTTTTTCCCCTCGGGAACCCGGTCCAGGGTGAAATGGCCCGCCGCCTTGGGTCCGACAAAGAGCCTTCCCCCCACCGGCAGTTGGAAGAGGCGGGGGGTCAACTCGCCGCTGCCGGTGAGCGACACGTAAAATTCCAGATACTCCTGCTCCCGGCTGCCGGAAGAGATGGAGTAGGCGCGACGAATCAGCCGCTCCCCCGCCTCCTCGTCGGCGGTCTCCGGGGCCTCCGGGTCGCTCCCGGCCCATCGGGGCTCCCGGCGTTGCAGCGCCAGCACCGCAAATTGCCCAGGCTTGAAAGGATACGACGCCCCGTCGGGACGGATCCGAAAAATGGCCAGACGGGGTGTCACCGGAACCCGATCCACCAGCGTGGCATTATAGGGCGAGGCGCTCAAGGGGCGTTTCCTTGCAAAAAGACGGTGGAGGTATTCGACCCTTTCGGGAGGCGAATGCAAGAACCCCTCTTGCCGCCGCCGAACCCAAGCTATAGATTAATTCCCATGAACCAGACTCCACAACCCGGCAAGGATGAAGTGATCCGCCTTCTTCTGGAACACGAAGGGCGGGTGATGCTCTGCCTGGACGCCACCCGTCCCGGCGTCAGCGTCCCCCGACGCTTCGCCAAGGATCCGGGATTGCGTCTCATCCTCAACAGCCGAATGCCCCAGCCCATTGAAATCGGAGCGGATTCCGTGGAATCCGAACTCCGCTTCGGGGGAATTCCCCACTATTGCGTGATCCCCTTTGACGCCCTGTGGGGGGTCTTCAATCCGGATACCGGCCATGGCATGTTTTGGGCCGACTCCATGCCCCCCGCCGTGCGGGGCGAATTTGAACAGGCCCAGGAGTCCTGGCCTCAATCCTTGCCCCTGACCCTGTTGGAAAACGCCAGAGCCTCCGCCCCGGAGAGCGCCCCCAAAGCGATCCACCGCGCCCCGGCACCCCGTCCCCGGCGGCCCCAATTGCAGGTGATCGCGGGGGGGGCCGAGGGCGTCGTTCCCGCCGCCGCCGCCGTCCCGGAGCCCGTATCCTCTGCCGAAAACGAGGCCCAGGCCCCGCCGTCGTCGGATGACGCCCCGCCGCCCCCCGAATCCCCGCCCCCCGCGCGCCGCACCTTTTTGCGGGTGATCAAATAATCCGCCAAGCCGGGTTCCGAGGGGGGGTGCCGCCCCTCTTTGCCATGGAAAAAAATGTAACTATTCACCACCCCCGATTTTTTGGGGAGAATTCCGGAATTAGGTGAAAATCTGGTCGCCTGCGGCGACGATTGGGCGCGCTGCGCGAATGCTGGAAAACGCATTCGCTTCTCTTGAAAGCGCGCCAAAAGAACAAAA
>JADGAP010000027.1 GCA_015231965.1 Magnetococcales bacterium
GCCATAGCCGCCGCCGGGCATGAACCCCGCCGCGCCGGGGGGCGGGATGGGGGCGGTTCCGGCGGGGGGAACGGATTGCCGTCCGCCGCCCGCCTGGGGTTCCGGGGGAAGGGCGGGAATGGCGGAGGGCGCGAAACCGGATCCCCCTCCCGGGGGCCGGGTGAAGTCGAGATAGGAGTTGGAGCCGCCCTGGGGCGAGGGAGCCCACGAGGGGGCGGGTCCGGGTCCGCCGCCGCCGCCCAGGGGCTGCTGGGGAGCGGACATGGCGTTGACCACGCCGCCGTTGCCCGTCTTGGCCCGACCATGGGTCATCACCACCGGGCGCATGAAGATCACCAACTCGCTCTTTTTCACCTGGTCGTCGCGGTAGCGGAAGAGGGTGCCGATCACCGGCAGATCCCCCAGCACCGGCAGGCCGGATTGATCCTTTTGAATCTTATCTTGCATCAAACCGCCCATCACCGCCACCTGTCCGCTTTGAATCCGCAGCACCGAGGACATCTCCTTGATCTGGATGATGGGGATGCGGCTCTCCACGTCGCTGGTCACCTTGGTGATGGTGTTGTCCTTTTTCAGCATCGGGTTGGGGTCGTTCTGCCAGCCGCTGATGCTGGAGATGGTGGGGTGGACGTTGAGGGTCACCACGTCCTCGTCGCTGATTTGCGGGGTGACGGTCATCACCAAGCCCACCGGCACGGTGTGGACGTTGGTGGTGAACAGCGGCACCGACTGGGTGGTGTTGTTGCTGGTGACGCTGGTGGCCTTGGCGTCCATGGTGAAGAAGACGGTGTTTTCCACCACTTTCAGCACCGCCGTCTGATTGTTGAGGGACATGATCTTGGGGCTGGAAAGCACCTTGGTGTTGCCATACTGTTGCAAGGCGTAGAGGGTGGCCTCCAGGGAGCTGGGCCCCAATGGGTTGCCGGTGGAGAAGGGCAGGGTGAAGAAGGTGGCCTTGGTGGTGGCGTTGACCGCGCTGTCCACAAAGTTGCCCATGCCCCGCAGCCCGCTCATGGTGGTGCCGTTGACCACGGAACCGTTGAGGTTGGTCTCAAACCGGCCCATGCGCAGGTCCCGGTCCATGATGTTGTGCCAGTTCACCCCTTCTTGGTGGCGGTCGGAAAGTTCCACCTCCACCACCGTGGATTCGATCAAGACTTGACGTTGCACGTTCTCCATCGCCTTGTCGAGAAATTTTTGCACCCGCTCGTGCTGCCGCGCCGTGCCAAAGACGCTGATCAAGCCGGCCTCGGCGTTGATGGTCACCATGTGGGTGGGGATGCCGCCCTTTTTGCCCATGGCCCCGGGGCCGCCGCCATTGACCGAGGGGGCCTCGCCCAGCAGGGTCTCCCCCGCCCCCAGGGGGCCGGTTCCGGAGGGGGTGCCGTCGAGGCCGGCCAGATTCTCCTTGGTGAAGGCGATGGCGCTTTCGTCCACCCCGAGAATGCTTTGGATGTTGGCGGTGGTGGCGGTCCAGAATTGGTTGGTGACCACATCGCTGACTTGGGTGTCGGACTGATTTTTATCGACGTTTTTATCCAACGGATTGTTGGGATCCTTGTTGCCGGTGGAAATTTGCGTCGACACCTTGATGGAACTGCTGCTGCCCCGGGTCATGCTGACGTAGTCCACCTGATAAATTTTCAGGTAGGCCTGGTCCGGCGAGACGACGATGGTTTGACCGTCAATTTCATAACGCAGATTCACCTGCTTGGTGATGCGGTCCAGGATTTGCGGTAGGGTCTGGTTGACCGCCGAGAGGGTGACGCGGCCCGAGACCCCGGGATAGACGTCAATGTTCATGTTGGCGTCCTTGGCCAGGGCGAACAGCAGGTCGCGCACCGCCATATCGGTGACGGAGATGGTGTAGACCTCGTGTTCGGCGGCGGCCCGGTCGGCGGCGGCGCGGTTCGGATCCTTGCCCTCGTCTGGATCTCCCACCGCCGTGCTGCCCCGGGAGAAGCTGGTGGCCGGAGGATTGGTGGCCCGAAGGAAGTGGTTTTTCGAGGGCTCCACCCGGTTTTGCTTGGCGCAACCCGCCAACACCGCCAGGGCGCAGGCCATGGCGGTGAACCGTCGCAAGGGGGCGTAACGTGGGGAAAGCAGTTCCCGAATCATGGCGCATTCCACCTTCAAGCTTGGGCTTGGGAGATCGCGACCCGCCCGACGCGATGAGGGGCGAGGGATCGGCGGGAGACCCCATGCAAGCACTAGGCCATTCAAGAGCGAAAAGGGGCGCGTCCCCACCGCTCTCCCCCGGAATGCGGCAAGTTCACGGGCGGTGCGATTTTTGCTCAACCTGAGATGGCGTCGCACTCTCTGAAAGAAGGGGCGTGATGGACTTTGGACCACCCGGAAGGGGAAAATTTTCCCCCGTCGTCAGGCTTGGAGCGCGGGCTGGATTGGATTAAGATTAAAATCTGAATCTGAATCTGAATCTGAATGAACATCCGTGGAGCGCCCCGAGGGTTCATCCCACCCGGCGGCGTCGGATTTCCTCCCCGATGGACCCCTTGAGACTGCCCATGGCGCAACTGATCAAAATTCCCGTGACTCCAGGGGTGGACTGGGTGGAGGCCCCCGGGGTGGGGCTGCGGGTGCTGTGCGGTGCCCCCGCCGATGCGGTGAAGCATCTGATGAAACGTGGGCTCATCTCCCCCCGGGAGGAGCGGGGCGTGACCTTTGAATCGGGCCCCAACGCCATCCTGCTCTCCGACGTGATGCTGCAAAACGGCCAGTTCGCCAATCTGGCGGAATTTCCCGTGCTGCAAATGTTTTATCGCCAGGGGATGATCCTGCCCAACCACCCCAACAACACCGGGAGGCGGCCCCTGATCATCGGTCTGCCGGAGCAGGTGAAGGCCCAGACCCAATACATTTTTCGCGGCAACTACGGGCTGCTCTCCAAGCGGGAGATGATGCAGGAGGGGTTGGACGAAGAGACCGCCGAAATCATGATGCGGATCAAACTCCGCTTCGCCTTCGGCCAGATCCGCCCGCCCCAGGATCTGTTGGATCTGCGCATGCTGGAGGACGACCCCCTGGAAATTCATCCCGGGGTGATGTTGCGGCGGCTGGCGTTGAACGTTTTTGAGTTCGCCCACGCCGACGAAACGGTGACGGTGGACCTGAACCTGGGCCCCGAGGGTCAATACGAGGCCCCCTACACCTTGGGCTTTCAACGGATCCAGCGGGAATATTTTGGCGTGGTCCACTCCGGCGACGGCGACGGATGGGATCCTACCCGGCCCGCCATGTCGTCGCTGCTCAACCATCAGGGGCGGATCTATCTGGTGGACGCCGGCCCCAATCTGCTGACCGTCCTCAACGCCCTGGGGGTGAGCGTGGGGGAGATCGAGGGAATTTTCCACTCCCACTCCCACGACGACCATTTCGCCGGTCTGCCCACTCTGATGCGCTCCGGGCGGAGGATCAAATATTACGCCGCGCCCCTGGTGCGGGCCTCGGTGGCGCGCAAGCTGGCGGCGCTGTTGTCGGTGGAGGAGGAGCGCTTCGCCGACTATTTCGAGATCCACGACCTGACCCTGGGGGAGTGGAACGACGTGGAGGGGCTGGAGGTGCGCCCCTTGTTGTCGCCTCATCCGGTGGAGACCACCCTCTTCCAGTTTCGCGTGTTGTGGGAGGAGGGCTACCGCACCTACCACCATTTGGCGGACACGGTGCGCTTCGACGTGCTGCGGGCCATGGGCCGGGAGTCCCCCATGGGGGCGCCGGTTCCCCAGGCGTTCATCGATCAGGTGGAGGCGGACTATCTCGCCCCGGCGGATTTGAAAAAGGTGGACATCGGCCAGGGGTTGATCCACGGCGACGCCGCCGATTTTCGTCAGGACGCCTCGCGCAAGATCATCCTCTCCCACTCCGCCCGACCCCTCACCAACGACGAAATGTCCATTGGCTCCTCGGCCCCCTTCGGGGTGGCGGATGTGCTGATCGCGTCCAAGGCCGAGGCGGCGCGACGCTTGGCCTTTGAATATTTGCGCGGCTATTTTCCCCTGGCCCCGGCCCACCAGCTGCGGGCGCTGCTCAACGCCGAATTTCTCCAGGTCAATCCCGGGGCGTTGATTTTGAAGCAGGGGGAGCGCCACTCCGAGGCGTGGCTGCTGGTCTCGGGATCGGTGGAGATGCTGCGGGCCGGACAAAAGGGGCGGCATCTGCTGCCGACGGGGGCGATCATGGGGGAGATCTCGCTGTTGCGGGGCGAACCCTCCCCCGCCGCCTTCCGCGCCGCCTCCTTCGTCGAGGCGTTGCGCCTGCCCCAAACCCTCTATCTCGATTTTGTGCGGCGCAACGGGTTGCTCGCCCGCATCGAGCGGACCCACGACATCCGGGCCTTTCTCAAAAGCACCGAGGTGTTGGGGGAGGAGATCTCCTTCTCCACCCAGACCCGCATCGCCGAGTCGGTGGTGCGCCGCATCCTGCCCGAGGGGGCGCTGTTGGAGCGGGACGAGGCCCCCATGCTGTCGCTGATCAAGAGCGGTCGGGCCAGCCGTCTGTTATGGGATCAACGGCTGGAGGAGCTGGGGCCGGGGGACTTTTTCGGCGAGGAGGCGGCGGTGTTCGACTCCCCATGTCTCTTCCGACTGCGGGCCGACACGCCGCTGGAGCTCTATCAAATTCCCGGCGAAACCCTGCGCGACGCCCCCGGGGTGCGGCTCAAGCTGCTGGAGGCCCATCAACGACGGATGCAGGGGGCCGCCTTCCGCCACAGCATGGGCCGCATGTTACAGTGGGATGAACGTTGCGCCGTCAACGTGTTGCGGATGGATATCCAACATCGCCATTTGTTGGAAGTCGCCGGCATGGTGATGGACGGCGTGATCACCGAGGGACCCAGCCCCATGACCCTGCAAGCCTTCCGCGAGTTGATCCGCTACGCCATGGATCACTTCCGCCAGGAGGAGGCGTTGTTGCGGGAGTTCGACTTTCCCGCCATCGAACTGCACCTTTCCCACCACGCCCAGATGGAACGGGAGGTGTCTCAAATGCTGCTGCGCCTGGAAGGGGAATCCCCCCCGGTCAGCGGGCAAGAGTTCGCCGATTTCATGGAGCGATGGGTGGTCAACCACATCCGCACCGACGATCGGCAAATGGGGGAGTTCCTCAACAGCCAGGGGGTTTATTGAGGGGGAGCGGCGCTCCGCTCCGAGGCCATCAAAAAGCGCAGCCGGTTGAACAGTCCGTTGAACCAACTCAAGGGGAGCATCCGGTAGAGCAGGTAGTAGGGAAAGTAGAGCCAGAGCGGCTTGTTGGAGGGACGGCGGCGCCAGACCCGCCAGGCGTGGAACAGGCCGCTCCAGGTGTAGAGCCGGGGGTGCTTGGCTTGGATGAATTGCCAAAGTTGTGCGTGGCGCTGCGCCGAGATGCTCTTGAGCATGCCCCCGGCGCTCACCCGATAGTGAAAGAGGGGCTCTTCCACCGCCACGCCGAAAAAGCCGTGAGCCCCCAGGCGAATGTTGTACTCCCAATCCTCGTAGCCCAGGCGCATGGATTCGTCGTAGCCCCCCGCCTGTTCCCAGCACTGTTTGAGTTGGAGCAGGCAGTAGGGGAGTTGGTTGAGAAAGAGTTGCTCGAAAAAATTGTAGCGTTTGGCCAAGGGGCCGCTCTTGTCGCCGAACAGGTCGAGATAGGCGAAGGCGAAGGCGGCCTCCGGGGTCTCCCGCAGTTTGGCCACCGTCTTTTCGAGAAAGGCGGGGGCGAGGCGGTCGTCGCTGTCCAGGGGTAGCACCCACGCCCCCCGGGCCTCGCGGAAGCCGGTGTTGCGCGCCCCGGCCAGGCCCCGGTTGGGCTGATGGATCACCCGGATCGTCGGCGGCAGGCGATCCAGCAACGCCAGGGTGTCGGGGTCGGTGGAACCGTCATCGATGACCAGGATCTCAAAATCGCGGAAGGTCTGGGCCTCCAGACTGGCCAGGGCCTCCGGGAGAAACCGTCCGGCGTTGTAGCAGGGGAGAAATACCGTCACCAGGGGCATGGGGTCGTCCGAATCCCTTTCATTCACAGGGAATGTCATGTTGAACCAGCGTCACCCATCGCGTCAGCGTCTCGCGGATCTCCTTGACGTCGGATTTGGTCAATAAAACCCCTCCGGTCTCCACATAGAGCAGGGCATGGGCGGGATTGGCCATGATTTTGTTCCCGTCGTAACAATTGGGAAAGGCGCTGGGATCGTCTTGCACCACAAGCCGGACGGGCAACTCGTTGAAGGAGAGGGCGGCGGCGAGGTCGCGGGAAAGGCGGGCCTCATGGACGCACGCGGTTTCCGGACGGGATTTTCGCTTTTCGAGGAGTTTGCAGCAATGCTGAATTCTTCGCACGGTCTCGGTCAGCTTTTCTCGACGATTGAAGGAGACACCGCCGCGGTCTTTCCGCAACAAATCCTCCGAGAGAAAAAAGGCTGGTTGCAGGATGGGCTGACCGTCAACCTCCCGCACGTGGAAGGGGTAGTAGGCCAGGCGCAACAGGGTTTCGCCGGTGGGGTTGTCCTTCATGCGAGGCGGAGGGCGTGGCGCGCCAGGATGGCGGCGAGATCCGGGTGGAGCGTCTCCAGCGGGATGTCATCGCCTTTGTATTGCCCCTGGGCGTCGTAGGCGTAAAAAGAGTAGGCACCCTCGCCGTAGAACCCGACATCCACGAAAAAGGAGCGATCCGGGGAGGTCCAGTACAACCCTACCTCGTTTTCGCCGGAAGGGAGGGGGTCCGGATTGGCGATGGTGACGGGCAAGGCGCAGAGCAAAAAGGTCAGCGCCTCTTGAATGACTTGATCCGTGGGGCGTCGGCAGTGGTCGTCGCCATTCCAACCCTCTTCCAGATCCCGGAAGGCGTGGAGTCGCTGAATCGGGGCTTGGCGCAGTTCGAACAGGCGCGGATCGGGTTGGAAGCCGTCCGGGAAAGCGCCAATCATGGTACTCCGACGAGAGGCTTCCGTCCAACCCCCCGGGTTGGGGGGTGGAGGGAGCGGGGCCGTCGGAAATTTTCGCGCCAATGGACCGGATTCCGGCGCAAGCGGGCTTTTCATGGGCGACCTCGACCTGCCGGGACGCATCCCCTCGGGAATGGAACCTGGATGCACGATCCCGTTCCCTTCCACCATAGGACGCGAGAACGTTTTTTTTCAAGTATTTTATGCCAACCGATCAGCCGCCGTGGGCCGCCAGATAACGCTCCCAATCCACGGCGTCGAGGGGGAAGACGGGGCCGTCGACGCAGACCCGGCGATGGGTCCACCCTTGGGGGGCGGCGGGATCCTTCATCGGGGCGACGCAACCGGCGCAGCCGCCGAAGCCGCAGGCCATGCGCTCTTCCAGGGAGACCTCGCCGCTCAGGGCGAACCGTTGGGCCAAGGCGGCGACGGCCCGCAGCATGAGGGGCGGTCCGCAGGCGTAGAGGCGGATGGCCCCGCGGGGTTCCGGCGGGAGGGATTCCAGGCGGCGGGCGGCGTGATCCGTTACCAGCCCGTCGGCCTGATCCGACCCGTTGGAAAGGGCTTGTTCCAGCGGCGATCCCAGGGGCAGGGCGGCGGAACGGTGGCCTCCCTCGGGGCGTCGAAAGCCGACGAAGAGGGTTCCGCCGATCCCCGCCGCCGCCAGGGCGCGGGCGAGATAGACCATGGGGGCGGTTCCCACCCCGCCGCCGAGGAGCAGCGCCGTCTCGCCCGGCGGGGGGAGGGTGAAGGGGCGGCCGATGGGGCCGAGGAGGTCCGCCGGGTCGCCGGGTCGCCACTGGACCATGCGTCGGGTGCCCTCGCCCACCACGGCGTAGAGCAGTTCCACCTCCCCCGCGACGGGATCGGCCCCGGCGATGGAGAGGGGCCGTCGCAGGGTGAGGTCGGTGCCGCAGGAGAGTTGGACGAAGTGGCCCGGTTGGGCCGTCCTTGCCAACTCCGGGGCGTGGAGGATCATGCGTCGCAGTCCGCCCAGGGGGGCGTCGAGGTTGCTCAGCACGCGGGCCGGATGTCGCCCGATCAGGGGAGGGGGAAAACCGCTCATGGAGGCATCGCCGATTGTGTGGTTTGCGTGGATGGACTCATCCCCTGGGAGGAACCCTCATCAACCGCATTCCGCGTAGAACGATTCAAACTCCTTTTCGCGGAAGAGGGGCGCGACGTTTTGCTCCCAACGTTCATGATAGGCCTGGAGCAGCCGGTGGGCGGGGGTGAGACCGCTCTCGGCGGTGCGAAAGAGGGGTTTGAGATAGACCGACTCATCGCAGCCGTTGGCGTTGAGCGCCCCCTGGTTGACCAGCCCGGCCCGGGACCAATCCAATACCTGGAGGGCCAACTCGCGGAAGGTGCGACTGCCGGGAATGGGGGTTTCCAGGGCCAGACGGGGCACCTGACGCCAGATCCGCTCCCGCTCTTCCAACGACCAGTCGGCCACCAACTCCCACACCGCCTCCAGGGCCTGGTCATCGTGGAACAGCCCTTTCCACAGGGCGGGCAGGGCGCAGAGGGTGGCGGAATCCCCGGCGTCGGCCCCGCGCATTTCGAGATAATGCTTGAGCCGCACCTCGGGAAAGAGGGTGGAGAGGTGGAGCTTCCAGTCTTCCAGGGTGGGCCGCTCCCCCGGCAGGGCGGGGAGTCGGCCTTCGAGAAAGGCGCGGAAGGGAAGCCCGTCGGCGGGAAGATAGCGCCCCTGGCGGTAGACGAAAAACATCGGGACGTCCAGGGCGTACTCGGCGTAGCGGGCGAAGCCGAAACCGGGCTGGAAGGCGAAGGGGAGCCAACCGCAGCGGTCGGGGTCGGTGCGCCGCCAGGCCTCGGCCCGCAGCGACCAAAAGCCCGCAGGCCGCCCCTCGCAAAACGGCGAGTTGGCGAACAGGGCCGTGACCAGGGGCTGAAGGGCCAGGGCGAGGCGCATTTTGCGCACCATGTCGGCCTCGCCGTCAAAGTCCAGATTGGCCTGCACGGTGGCGGTGCGGGTCATCATGTCGAGGGCCATGTCGCCCCGGGTGGGGAGATAGGCCCGCATCACCGCGTAGCGCCCCTTGGGCATCCAGGGCAACGCCTCCCGCGGGTGCAGGGGATTGAATCCCGCCCCCATGAAGGCGATGCCCAACGACCGGCAGACCGCCCCCAGTTGGTGCAAATGTTCGTTGATCTCCCCCTGGGCGGCGTGAATGGTGGGCAGGGGGGCCCCGGAAAGCTCCACCTGACCCGCCGGTTCCAGGGTGATGGCCGCCTCGCCTCGGGTGAGGGCGATGGGCTGCCCCGCCTCCAGCGTCGGGGTCCAGCCGAACTGGTCGCGCATTCCCTCCAGCAGGGCGTGGATGCCATCCTCGCCGTGGTAGGGGATGGGGGCGAGGGTGGTGCGACGGAAACCGAATTTTTCATGCTCCGTCCCCACCCGCCATTGGGCGCGGGGTTTGCCGCCCTCGGCCAGATAGGCCACCAGGGGATCCAGGGAGGCGATGGGGGGGGAGGGGGAATCGACAAAGGCCATGGCTTGGAAGAGGGGAACCGGCTGGAATCAACGGGAAAGATCAAGGAAGATCAACGAAAATCAACAAAACCGCCGTCGGCTTTTGACCGACGGCGGATGGAATCCGGGGCGTCATGCGCGGCGTTGCGGAGGTGCCATCCGGCTCAATTGCCCCAGGGCATGAATTGATTGATGAAGCTCATGGGGCGACCCACGTCGCGGCCCATTCGGCCGACGCTGTTGGTCATGACGTACATCGACTGGTTCATGGCCGCCATGTTGGTGGAGATGGTGGGCAGCACGTTCATCTTGACGTTGACCTCTTCCATCGCCCGGCTCATGGAGCCGACATGGGTGCTCATGACCTGCACCGCGTCGGTCATGGTGTCGACGCTTTCCGACATGGACTGCATGTCCACCGACATGGTCTCCATGTTGTCGCTGATGTACTCCAGATGGGTGGACATCATCTCGACGTTATCGGAAAGGTGACGGATGCTCAGGGAGAGGCTGCCCATGTTCTTGCCCATCTGGGGATCGATGGAGGAGGACATGGTGCGAATGTCCTGGGTCAGGCTGTAGATCAGGAAAAAGCCGTACATGGCCAGGACGATGAAGGCGAACAACGAGGGGTAGACGATCAACTCCCACCGTTTGGCGCTTTTGTCGAAGCTTTTGGCGAACTCCCCCAGCACCATGGAAAAGCAGCCGTCGCAATCGGATCGGGGGCCGGAGGCGAGGGAGGGGCCGGGCAGGCGACGGCTGGAGCCGGAGCTTTTTTGCGGACATTCGACGGGCGGCGAGCCCGACGGGGACTGGGGATCGGAGGGGGTGTCGGCCATCACGGGGACTCCTGCGCCATGGTCACGCCGACGCTGCGCTCAAGCGCGCGCCGGTCTTATTTTGGGTCACGGTTTGCTGCGCATGGTGCGGATAAAGCTCGGCGGCGAACCGCTCGAACTCCTCCACCGCCTTGTTGTTGGGTTCCAGTTCAAACACCGCCTTGCCTTCGCTGAAGGAGCGGCGGTAGACGGTGCGTTGGCACAAACGATGGTTCATCACCTGGACGCCGTGGAATTTGTCCGCCAGCAGGCGCAACGCCTCCAGGGTCTCCTCGGTCTCCCGCAGGCCGGGGTGGGTGTCGGCGCGGTTGATGAAGAGCAGCAACTCGGGACGGTTGAACTCCTTGCCGCCCCCCCGCTCCTCCTTCTCTTCCAGCGACTCCACCACCAGCTTTAAAAATTTTTGGGTGGAAAAGACGTCCGCCTGGCTGGGAGGGACCGGCACCAACACCCGATCGGCCCAGCGCACCGCCTGACGCATCGCCCAGTTGTTGGCCCCTCCCACGTCCACCAGGGCCTCGCCGCCGGTGTGGCGTCGCAGTTCCCGCACCGGGTCGCTGTCGGCGCGGAAGATGCGAACGGGGGGATCGTGCTGGTCCTCGTCGCGGATCTCCACCACGTCGCTCAACGTGTATTGGGGCGAGTCCAGGTCGAAGGCGACCACGTCGGCCCCGCGCCGCGCCAGCCACACCGCCAGGTTGAACGTGACGGTGCTTTTGCCGCTGCCCCCCTTGAGATTGCCCACGACGGTGATCATTGGTTGCGACCGACCCTTTTCCGGCGAATCCGCCGGATGAGATGCGCCCTCCGGAAAGGCGGGCGTTCCGCGTCTTCGAACGGGCGATTCGCCCAAACATACCTTATCCGGTGGACTTTACGCCAACCCCCAAGCCTTGGCAAGAGACAACCCCCCCCGGCCCCCGTTGACGCCGTCGCGTCGTCTCGCCGAGCCGGGACAGCGAGGGGCGACGCCGCCGAAGCCCCCGCTTCCGCCGCTCCCCAGGCGAAAGTCGGGAAAAGCGTCCACGAAATCACGTACATTAGAATATAATAATATGTTAATTTACTGGCGCAAGGAAGTGTGATAGGGTGAAAAAAAAGATGGATGGCGGGGCGTGGGCGTTGGAGCCTCGCGGCGCGGCGCGGATTTGTCATCCGTGGACGAGGGGGCGATCCCCGCCTATACTCCAACGAAGGAAAAATGCGCCCGCCACCGTGGGCGGGGTCGGACGCCGAAGCGCGCATTCGGCCCATGTATTTCAGAAACTTGCGAGGAGGGAAGAGCGATGGCGGAACTGTTCTCCGGGGATTTCATGGCCAAGTTCGCCGACGAGTGGAACAAGGAGCCCGATCTGTCGGGCGCCCTGGCCAAGATTGGGTTCAATTCGGTGATCGGCTACGGCGTGCAAGGGGAGGACAAACCCCGGGGCGTGCTGGTGGTGGAAGGCGGCAAGGCGTCGAAGGGCGCGTCGTTCGCCGGCGAAACCCTCAACTGGGATCTGCGGGCCTCCGCGGAAAACTGGGAGAAGTGGCGCAAGGACGGCATCGGCATGATGGGCCTGGGCATGGCCTACACCACGGGCAAGATCAAGTTCGTGGTGGGCGACTACGGTGCCATGGTCAAGGATCCCCGCATGGCCGCTCCCTTCATCAAGAGCTTTTCGGTGATGGGCCGGGTGTAATCTCCCGGATTCGGGGAAAACGCCCTCCCGCGCCCCCTGAGGTCGAGAGGTCGAGGGTGCCCGCGGGGGCGGGGCGACGGACGGCGCGGACCGGGGGCTCCCCCGGTCCAGCCCGCCGGAGGATTGGGGCCGCGCGATCCATTAATCTCTTATCCCATGGCTGGGTGATTTGCAGCGCACGAGGAGCAAGGGCTCATGAGGACATCCAAACGCATTGGCGCATCCATGGCCGCGACCCTGGCCGTTGCTTGGGCTTTCGCGCAGCCGACGGCTCCACTCGCCGCGCCGGTTCCGGCGTATGCGCCGAATTACAACGTGATTACCGTCACCACCGCCAAGGTGGGGGCGGACACCACCCTGGGCGGCACCGTGGTGCCGTTTCGCGAAGTGACCTTTTCCGCCCAGTTGCCCGGTCGGGTGAAATATCTGGCGGGCGTGGAGGGGGACTGGTTCAAGGAAGGGACGGTGCTGCTGGCCATCGACGACGATGACCTGCTGGCCAAGCGCAAGGCGCTGTTCGCAGCCAAGGCCCAGGCCTCGGCGGAGATGCGCAACGCTTGGGTGCAATACCGGCGGCAGGTGCAGTCCGGCTCCGACATGGCGGAATCCTCCGGCATGGCCGCCCCCAAGATGATGGACGACTACATGACCAAGCCGCTGCAAAACATGATGGGCAGCACGGGCATGGGAACGTCCAACAATCCGGAGTTGACCCGCCGCTCGCAAATTTTCGCCCAGGGGACGCGCATCGAGCAGGCCCGCTCCCAACTCGCCCAGACCGAGGCGCAGATCCAGGAGCTGGACACCAAGATTCGCGACGCCAAATCCGTCTCCCCCTTCAGCGGGGTGATCGTGCGCAAGCACGTGGAGCGGGGCGACACGGTGCAGCCGGGCATGCCGCTGTTGGCTTTCGCCGACACCCGCAACCTGCAAATCAAGGTGGACGTTCCCGCCCGGCTGATGCCCGGCCTGCGCAAGGGGATGACCATCCCCGCCAAGCTGGACGTGGGCAACGCTCGCATCGAAACCCGGGTGGCGCAAATCTATCCCATGGCCGATACCCAGCGCCACACCGTCACGGTCAAGTTGGACATGCCCCAGGACGTTCCCGGCGGCCCCGGCATGTACGCCGAGGTGATGATTCCCGACATCACCACCCCCATGGAGGATCTGCCGGTGATCCCAGTGGCTTCCGTGGTGCAGAACGGCAGCCTGCCCGGGGTCTACGTGCTGGGGGCGAACAATCAACCGGAGCTGCGCATGGTTCGTCTGGGCCGGGACGTGGACGCCGCCACGGTGAGCGTCCTCTCCGGGCTGCGGGCCGGCGAGCGGATCCTGGCCTCTCCTCCGGCGGGCATGGCCCCCGATTGGAAAACCCCGGCCCAGGTGCCGACTCCCGCCCCCGTCACAGTTCCCAAGGGCGGCGCTTGACCGGTTCATCCCCCACCTCTCTCTGAATCGCCACTCCCCCGGGCGGGTCGTCCCGCTGGGGGGGAGTGGCGCTGGAGCGGAGGCTTGAATGAGATCGCCGACGGATCCCCGTCGGTCTGTTCGTCCACCGCCACAGGTCCGACCGCCGCCTATCCATGACCACACCGCCGTCTTCCTCCCCCTCCGTCTCCCCTGGCGGCAAACCTCCCGCCGATTCCCCCCCGGCCCACAACCTGGGGGTGGCCGGGAGCATGGCCAAGGCGTTCATCCACTCGCCCTTGTCGCCCCTGCTGCTCGTCGCATGCCTGGTGCTGGGCATCATGGGGCTGCTGCTCACCCCGCGGCAGGAAGATCCCCAGATTTCCGTGCCCATGGTGGACGTTTTCGTCAGCTATCCCGGGGCCTCCGCCGATCAGGTCTCGACCCTGGTGACGGAACCCCTGGAACGGATCATGAGCGAAATCTCCGGGGTCAAGCACGTCTATTCCGGCTCCATGCACGGCCAGGCGATGGTCACGGTGGAGTTTGACGTGGGCGAGAACATGGAGAAATCCCTGGTCAAGCTCTACGACAAGCTGGAGTCCAACAAGGACAAGATTCCCCCCGGCGTCCCCCCGGCCCTGGTCAAGCCCAAGGCGGTGGACGACGTGCCGGTGGTGACCCTCACCCTGTGGTCCCAGGACGCCGACGATCAGCAACTGCGCACCCTGGCCCTGGACGTGCTGCAACGGCTCAACGAGGTTCCCAACACCAGCCAGGGGTTCGTGGTGGGGGGGCGCTCCGAGCAGATCCGGGTGGAGGTCTATCCCGAGCGGTTGGCCGGTTACGGCATCAGTCTGGACCACATCGCCCACACCATCCAGACCGCCAACAGCGAAAAGGGGATCGGCAGCGTCGAGACCGGGGACAAAGGGTTCCAGGTCTACACCGGGCGCTTTTTGCAGAACGAGCGGGACATCGCCCGCCTGATGGTCGGAACCCAGCAAGGCAGCCCCATCTACGTCGGCGACGTGGCCCGGGTGATCGCCGGTCCGGAAGAGACCAAGCGGATCGTCACCTATTACTCCGGTCAGGCCTACGACCTGCCCACCCCGCCGGCCCGCTCCGCCGCCGCCGTCACCATCGCCATCGCCAAGAAGACCGGCTCCAACGGCGTCTCGGTGGCCCGGGACGTGCTGGCCCGGGTGGACGAACTCCGCTCC
Source organism: Magnetococcales bacterium (assembly GCA_015231965.1). Classification (GTDB taxonomy): domain Bacteria; phylum Pseudomonadota; class Magnetococcia; order Magnetococcales; family JADGAP01; genus JADGAP01. The sequence goes on from JADGAP010000027.1 coordinate 14,595, forward strand.
GGCATCCGCCCCCTCATCCCCGCCAACGTCTACGTCGCCGTCACCCGCAACTACGGCGAATCGGCCCGGGAGAAGGTGGACGAACTGCTCTTCAAGCTGCTCATCGCCACCCTGGCGGTGACGGTGCTGGTCTGGTTCTCCCTAGGCTTCCGCCCGGCCATCGTGGTGATCATCGTCATCCCCATCGTCATCTTGATGACGGTCTTCTACGCCCTGCTTTCGGGCTACACCATCGACCGGGTGAGTCTCTTCGCCCTCATCTTCTCCATCGGCATCCTGGTGGACGACGCCATCGTGGTGGTGGAAAACATCTACCGCCGCTGGCTGATGGAGAACACCTGCTGCTCCAACGTCTCGGTGGACGCGGTGCGGGAGGTGGGCAACCCCACCATCCTGGCCACCTTTACGGTGATCGCGGCGCTTTTGCCCATGGGCTTCGTCCGGGGCATGATGGGCCCCTACATGGAACCCATCCCCGCCCTGGGGTCGGTGGCCATGGTCATCTCCCTCTTCGCCGCCTTCATCTTCACCCCCTGGCTGGCCCAGATCATCAAGCCCAGCATGCGCTCGCTGCACGTCGCCTCGGAGCGGGAGCACCATCAGGCGGAAAAACTGGAGCGGGTTTTTCGCAAGATCATCCCCCCTCTCGTCCACGATCGCAAAAAGGGGTGGATCTTCTTCTTCAGCCTGGTGGGGCTCTTTTTCGCCAGCCTGTTCATGTTCTACACCACCAGCGTGACGGTGAAGATCCTGCCCCTGGACAACAAGCCGGAGTTCAACGTCGTCATCAACATGCCCGAGGGGACCGCCCTGCCCAAGACGATCAACTTGGCGCAGCGCATCGCCGAGGCGATTCGCGACAACGTGAAGGAGGTGACGGCGTTGCAGGTCTACGCCGGAACCGCCTCGCCCTTCAACTTCAACGGCATGGTGCGGCACTACTATCTGCGGGAGCAGCCCTGGCAGGCCGACGTGCAGGTGCAGTTGATTCACAAGAGCAAGCGCAAGGTCACCAGCCATGACATCGCCGTCAAGGTGCGGGAGATGATCACCCCCATGGCCCAGCAGATGGGGGCCAAGGTGCAGGTGGTGGAGATGCCCCCCGGGCCGCCGGTGTTGCAATCGGTGGTGACGGAGATCACCGGACCCACCTCCGAGGTGCGCCGTCAGGTGGCCGCCGACATGACCCAGTTGTTCACCCGCACCAAGACCCTGGTGGACGTGGACAACTACATGGAGGAGCCCTACGAAATCTGGCGCTTCGAGGTGGACACGGAAAAGGCGGTGCGCCGGGGGGTCTCGGTGGACGCCATCAACCGCAATCTGGCCATGGCCATGGGCGGCTCCCAACTGGGCGACGTGAAGCGCGGGCGGGTGCTGGAGCCCACCTACATCGTCATCCAGGTGCCCCTGGAGGTGCGGGCCAAGATCAGCAGCCTCAACGATCTGCCCTTCACCACCCCGACGGGGCAGGTGATTCCCATGGGCGAGTTGGGCCGTTTCGTCCGCTCCCATCAGGATGACGTGATCTACCACAAGGATTTGCGCCCGGTGGAGTATGTCACCGCCGAGGTGGTGGGCCGTCTCGACGCTCCGATTTATGGCATGATGGAAGTGGAGGAGCTGCTTAAGGATTACCGCACGCCGGATGGGGTGACGATGTCCGGTGAATACATGGGGCCGCCCAAAACCTGGTCCCGTTCCGGCTTCGAGTGGACCGGCGAATGGACGGTGACCTACGAAACCTTCCGCGACATGGGCATGGCCTTCGGCGCGGCCCTGGTCTTGATCTACATCCTGGTGGTGTGGGAGTTCGGCAATTTTATTCTCCCCGCCATCATCATGGCCCCCATTCCCCTGACCCTCATCGGCATCGTGCCGGGGCACTGGCTGCTCAACGCCAAGTTCACCGCCACCTCGATGATCGGCTTCATCGCCCTGGCGGGAATCATCGTGCGCAACTCCATCCTGCTGGTGGACTTCGCCCAGCAGGAGATCCTCAAGGGGACGCCGGTGATGGATGCGGTGATCCTCTCGTGCAAGGCCCGCACCCGGCCCATTCTGATCACCGCCCTGGCCCTGGTGATGGGATCCAGCGTCATTCTCAGCGACTTCATCTTCCAGGGGATGGCCATTTCGCTGCTCTTCGGGGCGTTGTCCTCGACGCTGCTGACCCTGGTGGTGATTCCTCTGGGGTGCATCAGCGCCAAGGAGGCCTTCCGTTATCCCGAATCCCTGCCCCCCGGGGCTTGGGCCCCCACCCATCGGAATTCCGCCACCGCCCCCCTGGAGCGGGTTCTGGCCGGGGAGGCCCCGCCTCCGGGCGGCAAGAAATGGTTCCACAGCAGCCTGACCGGACGGATTCGAGGGCTGGTGCATGGCCGATTGACCTCCCCCGAGCCGGGCGGCCCGGCGCTTCACCCCACCCCGCCGGAAGCGGCGGGCCTGGCGGAGGAGGGGGGTGAGGAGACCCGACGGCGTCGCCAGCAGGCCTTCCTGACCCGCCTGGGGGTGCCGGAAAAGAGCGCCGAACCCCGCTTTATCGACATGACCTCGGGTCCGACGGAAGGGGAAGTCCCCGCCCCGGCGGTGCCGATTGAGGAAGCCCCCGCCCCGGCGGCGACGATTGAGGAAACCCCCGCCCCGGCGGCGGTGGTTGAGGAAGCCTCCGTTCCGGCGGTGGCGGCGTTGGAAAGTGAAGAGTCCGCCCCGCCCGTGACGGAACAACCCGCTCCGACGGTAAAACGGGCTTCCTCACGCAAGGTCGTCACGCCAGCGGCTCCGGCGGTGGTGGCAGCGGCTCCGGTTTCGGTGGCATCGGCTCCGGCGGTAGTGGCATCGGCTCCGGTTTCGGTGGCATCGGCTCCGGTTTCGGTGGCAGTGGCTCCGGTTTCGGTGGCAGCGGCTCCGGTTTCGGCTCCGATGGAAGCGACTCCGACCCCGGCGGCGGAACCCAAGCTGGTTTTGAAATCCCGCCGCGCCAAGGGAGACTCCCCGACCGAGGCACCTGTCGCCCCGGTCCCCGCCGTTCTCGCGGAAGCCCCGGAAGCTCCGGCGGTCCCCGAGGAAGTGGCTCCAGCGGCGACCCTCGCCTCTGAGGGCGGGACGGAAGGAAAGAGCGGCGACGAACGGGGCAGCGCCCGGCGGCGCGGCATTCGCTTAAAAGAGTGAGCCACCCGTCGGCGACGCCGGACGGGATCGGGCAAGGAGAGGATGGATGATCCAAGGGCGCGGACTCTTATCGGCATGGGCGGCGGCGGGAATGTGGGTCGTCGTCGCGGCGGAAGGCGCCGATTCCCCGGCGGTGGGGTGGGATCAACCCATGCCCTCCGCCGCGGAGTCCGCCCAGCCCCGCGAGAATGCTTCCGACGCGCCCCCGGGGGACCAGGGCGCGCCTCCCCAACGGGGCCGCGGGGAAGGGGCTCCCCCTCCTCCGGGCGGTCCGGGCGGTTATGGGGCTCCGGGCGGTTATGGCGGGTCTCCGGGCGGTTATGGGGCTTCGCAAGGTGGGTACGGCGCACCGCCTCCGGGGGGATACAGTCCTCCCCAGGGGGGATACGGCCCTTACCAGGGCGGATACGGTTCCCCGCAGCGGGGGCGGCCCCCTGGTGCCTATGAGGGGGGGCGGGGAGGGTACGGCGCGCCGGGGGAGGATTCCGGGGTTCCTCCCTACGGGGGGGAATGGCGCGGCAGCGGTTGGGACGAACGGGGCGCGCCCCCTCCCCGAGGCGAAGGCGGTTATGGCGGAAGAGATCGTCCGCCAGGAACGGCGGGCTATCCCCGGGGCGGCGAGGAGGGCTATCCCCCCCCTGGAGGCGGTTGGCGCGACAACCCTCGCGGCGGCGGCGGACGGGACGGCTGGGAGGGCGGCGGACAAGCCCCCCGGGGCGGCTATCCCCCCCGGGGCTACGGCGGCGGTGCGCCGGAAGAGCGGGAGTACGAGGTTCCGCCACCGCCTCAAGGGGGTTATTATGGCGATCCCCCTCCCGAGGAGCGGGGTTTGAAGGATGGGGGACGGGAAGGGCGAAGGGATATCGGATACGGCGACCCGCAGCCCATCGTGGATCGCGATTGGCGCAATCCTCCTCCCACGGGTCGGTCTTCCGAGGGCCGTCCGGGGTATTCAGCCCCATGATCATAGCGAACGATCTTTCCATCCGTTGATTGATCCAGCCATTCCAGGACCACGGACATGCCCCTCTCCCGTTTCATGATCCGTAGCCGTCGGACCGGCGGGCGACAACGCCTCCCCTCTCCCGCGTCGGGGATGGGGCTGCTTGTCGCCGTCTGCCTGGGTCTGGGAGGAAGTGTCGCCGGGAGCGCCGAGGGCTATCAGCAACGAGGCTACAGCCCGACCCCGATGGGGAACGTCACGACCCAGGGCGACCGTTTTCCCGCCTCATCCTCCGACCCCTACCGGGGCGGGCGGTGGTCCGGTCAGGATTATGAAAATCGCGGCGCGGGCGAAGGGGAGGGCAGCGGCTCGGGTCGTCCCCCGTCCTCCGAGGGCGGGGCTTACGGCGGCTACCCGGGAAGTTCGGAGCGGGGCGGCGGCTACTCCGGGGGCGGTTACGATCGCAGCCCGGGCGGCTACTCCGGCGGCGGTTACGATCGCAGCCCGGGCGGCTACTCCGGGGGCGGTTACGATCGCAGCCCGGGCGGCTACTCCGGCGGCTATTCCGGCGGCGGCTCCTCGGGGGGGGGGACCAGCAGCGGCTATTCTGGGGGGGCGTCTCCCCTCGGGCGGCGCTCGTGGGGCGAAAACGAGCGCCCCTGGGGCGAGGTTCCTCCCAATGATCGCGATGGGCGGGATTCCGCCGCCCCCTATTCCGGCTCCGGCGTCCCGCCCTATGGCGAGGGCCGGGAGGGTTTTGCAACGTCTCCTTACCGGGGCGAGGATCGGGATCCCAGGCGCGATGGGGGAGGGGGGTCTTATGCCGATCCCCGAACCGATCCCCGGGGACGGGGCGGTTACGGCGAGTTTCGGGAGGGGGGAGGCCAGGGATATTCCTCCGACCCCTATCGTCCGGGCAACGGCTATGCGGATCCCTTGTATGACCGGGAGTACGGGCGCGGCGGCGGTCCTCCCCGGGAGTATCGCGGGGAAAACGGCGCTCCGCCTTATTCCGCCTACGATGAGTGGGATTACGGCCGCGGATACGGTCCGGGGGGGGAGGATCGGGGCTATTCCCGTCGTCCCAATGATCCCTGGGGTTTGCCCGACGACATGATGCCGGGCTACATGGATTGGTGGCGCAATCGTCGGGGCGGCGACTCCCGCTTCTGGTGAGCCGCCGGGCGATTCCCCGCAAAAACCGGCGACGCGGTTCAACCCAGATGGGCCATTGGAAGGCCGGTCAAGCGTCCACTATTCAATAAAGGTGAAGGGGGATTTGGGGGACAGTTCCCTGTCCCCCAAGGTCTTGCAGTTGACTTTGCTTTGGTTATTTGGCGCGCTTTTTAAACAAGCGAATTGCGCTTTTTGCAATTCGCGCAGCGCGCCCAATCGTCGCCGTAGGCGACCAGATTTTCACCGAATTTCCGGGTTGACATTCCAATGGAGAATCCGGGTTCAATCTTCCGTCCTTCCCGTGGGTCGGGGAGGACGTTGGCATGGCGGGGCTCCGCAACACATTCCGTTCCCTCCGACGTTTCGGTCGGAACGTTTTGGTTCTTAAGGGGAAGCGGCGTGTTGGCAGGCGGTGGCGGCGTACATCGAGGAGCGAACCCCCGAGGACGTGGGGCGGCGGCGGAGGGAGCGGTCCTGCTGACCCTGGGGGCGCTGCTGCTCTCTCCGGCGGTTCAGGCCGCCCCCGAGGTCCAGGCCGCCTCGCCCTACTACCCGGCGGCGTCGGCGTCCCATGCGGTCGCGCCGCCTCCCCAGCCCATTCAGCCCCCCCAGGCGGGGGAGACGGTGGAGTTTTCCGCCGACGTGGTGCGCTTTTATTCGGGCAAGGTGGAAGGGGTGAACCGGGGGCGGATGATGGTGGGGCCAGCGGGCATTCGCACCGAATCCACCCTCAATGGCCAGCCGGTGCAACTGCTCTTTCTCCCCGGCAAGCGGCTGGCGGCAGGGGTGATCCCCAACCATCGCGCTTACTTTGAACAAGAGGGGGTGGAGGTCAAGCGTCCCCCCCTGCCCGACGAGGCGGAGAGCCCCTGCCGCACGCAAAAGGGTTACGCCTGTCGCAATCTCGGACCGGCCACCCTGGGGGGACGGTCCGTGGTGCGCTGGGAGGTATCGGTGAGCGAACCCGCCGCCGGGGTCCAGGGTCAGCCCTCCCCGCCCCCGGGTCAGGCCCCGGGTCAGGCTCAGGGGGGGACGTCGACCCGTCGTTGGCAGTTGTGGGTCGATCCCCGGCTGAAAATCGCCATTCGCGAGGAGTACGGCGACGGCCTGACGGTGGAGCTGCTCAACATTCGCGAGGAGCCCCAATCCCCCGCCCTGTTTGAAATTCCCGCCGGATTCCGGCGTCTGGCCTCGCCCCAGGAGGGGGAGGCGCTGCTCAATGCCCCGGCATCGGGCGGCGGATCGGCCCCTCCGGGACGGTGAGTCTCCTCGGGGAGTCGGCCTTTCGCCGCTCTTTTCGCTCGTCCCATCTCCCCGGTCGCGCCGGCTCCCGCTCTTGGGTATAATGACCCCAGCGCCGTCGGATCCCCGGCGCGACGACCTTCCCCCGGTCTTGGGATCCAGGGAGGCCCGACATGCCCTTCGTTCCGAACCTCGACCCCTCCATCCCCTCCGTTCCCGCCGCGCCTTCGGTCATGGGTCGCGGCGTCCGTCTGGCGCTGCTGGGGGGGCTGTTGCTGCTGACCGCTGCTCCGGCCCGGGCCTCCGTGGTCCATTATCCCGGCGGCGAAATTTACGATGGGGAGATGCAGCACGGCAAGCCCCACGGCAAGGGAACCTACTCCTGGACCGACAAGACCGTCTACGTGGGCGACTTCGCCGATGGCAAGTTCCACGGCAAGGGGCGGCTCACCTGGCCCGACGGATCGGTCTACGAGGGGGATTTCGTCCAGGAAAAGCGCACCGGGCGGGGGCTCTACATCTGGCCCAACAACACCCGCTACGAGGGGGACTTTGTCGAGGGCAAGGCCCAGGGCAAGGGCAAGAAAATTTTTCAGGACGGGGCGGAATACGAAGGCGACTTCGACGGCGACCAGATGCACGGTCAGGGAACCCTGACCACTCCCAATGGCATGCGCTACCAGGGGGCCTTCGAGCGGGGCAAGCGGTCGGGCAAGGGAACGCTCCAGTGGCCCGACGGACGGCGCTACGAGGGGAGTTTCCAGGAGGATCAACTTTCCGGAACCGGGGTGCTGACCGACCCCGATGGCTCCAAGTACACCGGGGCCTTTGTCGATGGGGAGCGCCACGGCGAAGGGACGTTGGAATTCGCTGGGGGGGGCAAGTACGCCGGCGGGTTCGTCAAGGGGGAGCGCACCGGCAAGGGCAGCTACGTCTGGCCCAACGGCGACCGTTACGACGGCGATTTTGTCGATGGGTTGTTTCAGGGCAAGGGGGTTCAGGTCTACGGCGAGGGGGTGCGCTACGCCGGCGACTTCCAGAAGGATCAGTTCCAGGGGCTGGGAACCATGACCTTCCAGGATGGGGCTTTTTACGTCGGATTGTGGAAAGCGGGGGGCAAGCACGGCCCGGGGATCTATTTTTCCAAGGATCGGACCTCCTCGGAGGAGCAGGTGTGGGACGAGGAGGCGCGCCAACCGGCGGGAACCATGCCGGTGGGAGTGGATCCCTTCTTCTACGCCGGATGTTGGCACTCCGAGGGGTTCGCCCCGCCCATGACGGCGGTCTGCGTGAAAAAGGGGATGACCCAGACCCTCTTCGGCGGACAGCGCCTCGGGATCAACTACGTCTGCCGCCAGTCCGAGGGGACGCCCGGCGGGATCAAACCCTGGAAATGGAGCGACTCCGGCCCCTGCTGAAGCGGGAACATTCGTCGATCCAACCGGCCGTTACCCTGCCCTTTCCTTCGGCACGGCGGGTCCGCCCCCCTTCGCGCCCTCCTGACCCTCCCACACCACCGCGTGACGGGCCGCGATGTTGCGCTGAAAGCTTTCCGGCAGTTCATCCCAGACCAGTAGATCGACGCGAAAGGGCAACAGGCTCTCTTCGCACGCCTCCTTCAGGAGGGCGATGGCGGCGGCCTGCTGCGGCGCGGCGAAGACCACGAGGTCCAGGTCGGAGTGGGGGCGCGCCTTTCCGGTCACCCGGGAACCGTGCGCCCACGTCGCCACGTCGGGCAGATGACGGCGCAACAGCGCCAGCAACAGCTCCCGCTGTTCGGCGGTGAGGTCCAATCCATCGCTCAACAAGGCTCATCCTCGCCGCTCAGGGTTTGGAGCAACGCGCTGGCGTCGTCGATGAACGCCCCCATCCCCTCCAGACACTCTCCCGCCTTGCCCCCACTATAATCATGAGAGGTGTTGATCCGCGCCTCGGCATAGCTCAGCCACCGTTCCACCGGCGAGGGGAGGAGGGCGTTTTCATGGGCCATGCGGAAGATCGGCTTGGGGCTGTTGGGAACCTCTGGCACGCCCAGTTCCTCCTGCACATAGCGTTTCAGCACTTTCCACAGGCAGTCATAACAGATTTCAAAACGCTGGATCACCGATTCGGCCACCGCTTCTCGCATCAACTCCGGCAAGTCGGGGTCGAGATGGCGCAGGTTCTCGTGTTGTCGCTGGAGATGCCGCAGGGCCATGCGGAATTTTGTGTAGTCGATCATCGGCGTTCACGCGTTCTGGATTGTCGAACGGTCCATTCCGGGGGTAATGAACCCCATCCTAGCGGCTCTCCGGGGGGAGCGCCATGACTAACCGTCCGCCTGCGCTCTCTTCCGCCCCTCTCCATTCATGGGGAGGGCCGGGGGTGAGGTTCAAGGGGCACCCCCGCCTCACCCCGCCTTCAACTGCTTCAGCAGCAACTCCACTTCCACCGCATCGTCATAGTTCAGCCCAGGCGCGTCGGCCAGGGCGGGATCCCGGCTGCCGTCGAGAATGGCCAGCAGCACCTTGATGAGGGCTTGCGCCCAGTCGGGGAGATTGGGCTGTTGCGCCACTTCCGCCAGTTGCTGCCGCGCTTGCGCCGCCGCGCCCTGTTGGATGGCGGTGCCCACCATCTGGCACAGTTGAGCCCCGGTGGTGTGATTTTCTCCGTCATCCCTGCGGTATTGGGCAAAGAGTTGCCGGGCCTTTTGCCGGGCGGCGGTTGCCTCGGCGGCGCGACCCACGGCGATTTCCAGGTCGGCCAGGATGGCCCAGCTTGTCCAAGGCTCGGCGGCATGGCCAAAGGGCTCCTTGCAGACGATGGCCCGTTGAATCGCCTCCCGCGCCTCGTCATACCGCTTCAGTTGGATCAGGGGGACCGCCAAGTTGTTGCGGGATCGGCCTTCCTTGGAGGGATCCTTCAAGCGATGACAAATATCCGCCGCTTGGCGGTGATAGACTACCGCTTCCTCCCAGCGTTGCTGGCGTCCGTAGAGGATGCCCAGTTGATCCAAGGTGGCTGCCACCTCTGTTTCAATGGAGAGACTAGTTCTGATTTTCAACGCTTGCTGGTAAGCCTCTTCCGCCGCCCCCCATTGCTCCATCGCTTGGTAGACCATGCCCGTCTGGTGCCAAACGGTGGCCACGGTGGCGGGTTCCTTCAGTTGGGTGAAGGTTTCCCGCGCCTCCTGGTAGGCCTGAAGCGCCTCCGCGTAACGTCCCTGGTTTTTCCGCACCGTACCCAATTGACCCTTGGATACCGCCACGCCCCGCCTGTGGCCCTCTTGCTCGCTTTCCTTTGCAGCCTGTTCATAACATTTCGCAGCATCATCCAGTTGGCCTAGTTGACGTAGGCAATCCCCCAGGTCGTTCAAAGCGGCGGCGGCCATTTGGCGGGCGTTTGGATCTGTTGCGCCCAAACGCTGGAATCGGCTACGGGCTTCTTGGAACAGGGGGATGGCTTGGGCAGAGGCACCGATGAATCGGGTAAACCGACCCGCCAAAGCATGGGCCGTGGCCAAGTCGTAGGGTGCCTCCGCGTAGGCGTCTTCCCCGGCGGATTGGCAGCGTTGCAGCAGGGCCAGGGCGGCGTCCCGCGCCTCGTTCAGGCGGCCCTGCGCCGCCAGGTGTTCCACATGCTGAGCCGCCGCATTGAATCGGGCATGGGACCACCCCTCGCCCAGTTTGGCGGTCAAACCCTCGCGGATTTCCGCCACCCGCTGTTGCGCCGATCGTTTCCCCAAATTTTGCAGCACGGTGGCCAGGGCAGAGGCCCATTGAAGCGCCTGTTCCGGCGGCCAGCGCTTGGCGGCCTGCTCCAGTCCGGCCAGCAGGTTGGACAGGTCCAGCAGGGCCAACGCAGAGGAAAGGTTGGCATCCTGAAAACGTTGCTGGTGCAAAAATTGAGCGAACTGGTACTCTCCAGCCAGCCAGCGTTGGCGGGCGGTCTCCTGCTCCACTTCGTCCATCTCCCCCCACAGGAAGGGACAGAGGGCGAAATGGAAGGAGAGGTAGCCGTTTTCGTGGCGATCGCACAGCCCGGTTTGGGCAAGTTCGGCGGCCATAAATTGAAGTTGTTGCCGATCCTTGACCCCCAGAACATGACCAACGTTTGCAATATGCCCCCCACCTTGAAACACCCCCAAGGGCCGGATGAGTCGCCGCATTTCGGGGGAGAGCCGGTTGAGGGAGAGGGCCACCCCGGCGTAAAGGGAACGCTCCCGCTCGCCGGGGTAGCGCTGCTCCAGGCTAGCCATCAGTTGGTGCAATTCCGCCGTGGTCGCCGGGACGCCGTGGCGGGCCAGTTCGGGGGCCAACAGGGCCAGGGTGCGGGCGTGGCAGTGGACCGTTTGCACCAACTCCAGCAGCGCCTCCTCCTTGTCCCCGGATTGTCCCTTGGGCGGCTCCACCCCGGCCCGCAGCAGCACATTCTTGACCATCTCCACCGCATCCCACGGGGCCAGGGGGCCAATGTCCACGTGGTGGCGCGGGGCGTCGAAGGGCGAGGGCAGCCGCTCCCGGCTGGTGAAGAGGAGGAGAGTGTTCCCCATCTCCCCCAGTCGCTTAACCAGGGACAGTATCCGCTTTAACTCCTCCGCGTCGTGCGCCCCCAGGGGGGCGCCGGGGCGGGGCGGCAGGACGGTCTCCAGGTTGTCCAACACCAGCAGTGTCTTTTGCTCCCGCAACGCCCGCTCCAACGGCAGCAGGGCTTGATCCAGGTCGGGATACTTGGTGGCGGCGTACTCCTTCCCCACCACTTGCAAACCAAGCTCGTGCAACACCGTAAGAACGTGAGTGGACGTTTCCAAACTGACAAACGCCACCCGCTCCACCCGATGGATCCGCGCCAACCAGCGGGCCGCCTCCACCGCCAGGGCGGTCTTGCCCTCGCCCCCCTCGCCCAACAGCACGGCGTAACGCTCCACCAGCAACAGCCGCTCCAGGGCCAGCAACTCCCGGCTGCGTCCGGAAAATCCATGGGCGGGGGAGTCGGGCAACGCCCCCAGCCGCGCCTTGTGGCGCTGATGGATCAAGCTCTTGGCCGCCTCCGAGGGAACTTTGCCCACCAGGGGGCGGTCCTCCTGCTCCTGGAACAGCACCGGCACGAACCAGTCGTGCAGTTCCAACTCCCCGGCCCCGATATAATGTCCCCGCTTTTTCTGCTCGAAGAGATGCCGCTGACCCGCCAGCATCGCCTCCCCTACCCGCACCCCTTCCGCCAGCTTGTGATAAAACACGGTGACGAACTCCCGCGCCGTCACCACCAACACCGAATGGCTCATGGCCGCCACCGCCGCCACCCCCTGATCCATCAACCGCGCCGCCACCGACCCGGCAGGATCGATCTCGGCCTGGGCGGATTGGCACGCCTCCAGGAAAAAGAGGGGGATGCGATAATCGCGCAACTCCTTGGCCAAGTCGTCGGCCACGACGATAGCGGTTTTGCGCCGGACCAACGTTTGATCCTGGTCCGGGGCCTCGAAACAGAGCGCCCCCAGCCCCTTGTCCCGCAAATAGACCCCGTGGCCGTCGAAATGGACCACATGGAACGGCTTTCCGATCTCTTCCGCCTTGCGCAGCGCCGCCATCAATCCGGGGAAGGAGGGCTTTTCCAGCACCGTCAGTTCCGCCAACGCCCCCAACGTATCCAACGCCTCGGCCAACGGCAGGGCCGTCACCCGATGGTCGATGTACCCCGCCTGTTCATCCTCCGGACGGGGGGAGAGGATCAACACCCGCAACGGCGGCTGGGTAAACAGCGGATCCCTTTTCTTCCGGTTGGGCAGACGCCGCCGCACCCGGGTCGGCTTGCGCCCCTGAAAAAGATAGCCCTCGGCATCGTGCAGCAACTCCCAAGGCAACCCCAGAAGGTGGGCCGAGGCGGCCAAACGCGCCTGAGTCGCCTCGTCCGGCGGGGCGTCGCCGGAAGGGAGAAGCTCCCCCACTTTCACGCTGAACCGCCGCTGCGCCCCCGGCGAACGAAGCCATTCCTCCGTAAGTTTCGCCGCCACCGGCGCCCCCAGGGCGGCGTCGAACAACGCCCGCCCCCAGCGGGGCAAGGCCGACTCCACCGCCCGCGCCCGCCCCCGGAAGGCCTCCCCCGGCCAGCGGGTGAACCGCTCCAAATACCACGCCAGCTCTTCCGCCTCGATGGGACCGAGCGGAGCCTCAAAATCGTAGCCGCCGCTCTCCACCTTTTCGCTTCTATCGGCGGGATGGTACTCCAGCCGCGCCCGCGCCTTCCCCCGGCGCTTGCCCTCTTTCTCGGCAATGGCGCATTGATCCAGGATCAACACCAACTCCTCCACCGGCGGCGCGGCGGGGATCGGCCTGGGCGGCTCGTAGCCCGGCAGGCGGCGCCCCAGGGCGTCCAGCAGGTGAGGCATCAACTCTTGCAGGTCATCGTCACGCAGGGTGAGAACCTTCAACTCCCGCCCGCCGAGAAAACGCTTGACCAGCGACGGCTTGACCGTCTCCCCCAACGTCACTGGGACGATCTTGAGTTGATCCTTTCGCGCCAGCGCCCAATCCGTCTCCTTGGCCACCCATTCGGAGTTCATGGCGTCGAGGGAGAGGATCACCATGAAATAATCGGCGTCGTCGATCTGTTGCTTGATCTCCTCCGGCAGGTCATCCCCCCCGGTGAGATAGCGATGATCGATCCACGCCTCGACCCCGTGTTCGCTCAACCCCCGACGCAGCCCCTCGGCGAGGGGCTTGTCCTCGGAGGCGTGGGAGAGAAATACCTTGTTCTCGGCCATGATCGCTCTTCCTTGAAAAAATTATCGAGAGAATGTCAGGGTGCCGGGCGGCGGGAAAACGCGCCCCGGGTAGACAACCGTTCAAATCATACAATGCATGGCGTAAAAGACAACCCGATTCATCACCGGGGCGAAATTCCGGCGGGGGAGAAACAACTTCGCCTCCGGGGTGAGCGGAGGCGAAGGGAAACGTCGAGCGGGCGAGACGGGGGGGAGAGTTACAACTTGATCTCCTTGGCCCGCAGCCGGATGGTCTTTTCGATGTGGGCGGCCTGGTCGGGATTGGGGGCGTCGTCGGTCCAGGTCTCCTTGACCTTGCGCTGTTTCAACACCGTGACGTTGACCGTGCCGTAGGGATCCTCGCCGGAGACGCGAATATTGACGCGGTAGCGGGTGGTGGGGTCGTCGGCCCCGACTTTCCAGTCGGTGGAGATGAACTTGCCGTTGCGGTCGGCGATGGCGATGGGAAAATCCATCACCACGTCCAGGGCGGAGGCGAAGAGCATGTCGGCGCGGACATCCTGCTTGGATTTTTTGCCGCCACCGCCACCGCTGCCGAAGAAACCGTCCTCGCTGCCGAAGCTGAAGGAGGATTCGCGACCCGCGTCGATGGCGGAGTCGTAATCGCCTTTTTCCTGCTGGTCCTTGATCACCTTGTTCTTGCCGAAGCGGCTCAAGGCGTGTTCATCCAGTTTGTTGCGATCCGGCGTGCCGCAGCCGCTCAGGGTCAACGCCATGACCGTCGCCGCCGCCAACGTCCGCCAGACCGATCCCGCAATTTTCATGGCTGCCTCGCCTATTTGAAAGGATTGTTTCTGGGGGATGACCCCTCGCAAGGAGTTTGCCCCGGGCGCCCTTCGGCAGGGGCTTCCCGCCGAATTCACGCAACCTTGAGACTCTACCACGAAGTCCGGGAAAATACACCCCCTGGGGCGGGCGCGAAGGTCACCCTTTGGATGGCGGGGCAATGGGGGGAATTCTCCCCGGAAATCTTCCAGGAGGCGTTGGGATCATGGGTTCACCAAGGGCTTCGGCGTCTGGCATCGTCACCCGCTTCGCCCCCAGCCCCACGGGGCTGCTCCATTTGGGCCACGCCTATTCCGCCCTGTTCGCCTTCGAGGCGGCGCGGCGGGCGGGGGGGCGTTTTTTGCTGCGCATCGAGGACATCGACGCCGCCCGCTGCCGGGAGGAGCATCACGAGGCGCTGTTGGAGGATCTGGCTTGGCTGGGTCTGGAATGGGACCATCCGCCCCGTCGCCAATCCCGCCATCTGGCGGACTACGCCGCCGCCCTGGACCGTCTGGAGGCGCGAGGGGTGGTCTACCCCTGTTTTTGCACCCGCCGGGAGATCCTGGTCGAGGTTGCCGGATCGGCCTCCGCGCCCCACGGCCCCGACGGCCCCCTCTATCCCGGAAAGTGCCGCGCCCTCTCGCCGTCGGAGGCCCGGGAGCGGCGGGAGCGGGGGGAGCCCTTCGCCTTGCGGCTGGCGGTGGAGGCGGCCCAGGCCCAAGCGGGGCCGCTGGTTTGGCGCGACCGGGAGGCGGGGCTGCAGGCGGCCCGCCCCGACCTTTTCGGCGATGTGGTGCTGGCCCGCAAGGAGGTTCCCACCAGTTATCACCTCGCCGCCACCCTGGACGACCATCTGCAGGGCGTGACCCTGGTGACTCGGGGGGAGGATTTGCGCCCCGCCGTCCATCTTCATCGATTATTGCAAGCCATGTTGGGGCTGGAGACGCCGGAATATCACCACCATCGATTATTGGTCGATCCCGCCACCGGGCGGCGCTACGCCAAGCGGGATCAATCCCTGACCTTGCGGGCGTTGCGCCAGTCCGGCGTCCCCCCGATGGAGATCCGCCGCCGCGTCGGCATGGGGTGAGAGGGCACCACCCCTTCTCCCTGTCCCGGCGAGGATCGGGTCGGGGGGAGGGAAGCCGGAGCCGCAGAAACGCAACGCGAATGATCTGACAGAAGAAACGCGGTATATATTCAGCACCCCCTGGTTCACCGCTCCATGGGGGGCTGTGTCGTGTTGCTTTTGCGACTGCGGGTCCAGGGGGATCATCCCCCTGG
>JADGAP010000280.1 GCA_015231965.1 Magnetococcales bacterium
ACCCGCACCTGGACCAACTGCCGGTCGTGCAACCACTGGGCGACGAAATGCCACGCCGTTCCCAGCAACAACGCCCCTCCCACCACCAGGATCCACGAGGGGACGCGGCGGCGGGTTTCCGGGGCGAGGGGCCGCGGCGGGGCGGGAAAGGGACGATGGGCCGGGGCCGAGCGACGCGCCATTCCCCACGCAATCCCCATCGCGATCACCACCAGGGGCAGCAGGATTTTCCAGAGCATGAACGATTTTCCGCGTCGGGTGAGAAAAATGGGAGAGAGTGGCACCAATCCGTGATCCAAACGCTTCAAGCGGCGATTGTCCGCCGCCGGAATCTCACGTACCATGAAACGGGACGGGACGAAACGCAATGGAACACGACCGCTTTCCATCCCCCCGGACGTGGCGGAAGATTCCACGCAGCCCCCTTCCCAACAACCCAGCGGACCTTGCCAAGGGAGTACGACGGTGAATGCCAGCGACATCATGACCCGTGAAGTGGTGTGGGCGGCCCCGGAAACCCCGGTGCGGGAGTTGGCCCGCTTGATGAACGATTGCCGCATCAGCGGCATGCCGGTGTTGCGGGATGGGGTGTTGATCGGCATCGTCACCGAAAGCGACCTGGTGGATCGGGTCAAGCGCATCCATCTGCCCACCCTCTTCACCCTGTTCGATGCGGTGATTCCGGTGCATGGGGAACACGCCTTCGAAGAGGATTTGCGGCGCATGGCCGCCGCCACCGCCGAGGAGATCATGAGCTATCCCGTGACGGCGGTGGAGGAGGAGACGGAGCTGGCCGACGTCGCCACCCTGTTGAGCGAGAAGCATCTTTCGCTGCTGCCGGTGATGCGGGGGGAGAAGGTGGTGGGGATCATCGGCAAGCGGGACGTGATCAAGGCCATGGTCGCCGGAGGCGGCGACTGAATGTCCGGGGAGGCGGTTTTCGCCACCCGCGGCGCGGCGGAGACCGAAGCCCTGGCCTTCCGGCTGGCGGCGTTCTGGGCTGAACGCGCCCTGAGCCCAGACGGGGATTGGGGCGCGGCTCCCGGCACCGCTCCCCCGCCGGGGTTGACCATCGCCCTCTCCGGCGACCTGGGGGCGGGCAAGACCGTCTTCGCCCGGGGTTTTTTGCGCGGTCTGGGGGTGAGCGGGGTTCCGGTGACCAGCCCCACCTTCACCCTGATGAATGTCTACACCCAGGGACGCTTGCCCGCCGCCCATCTCGACTGCTACCGTCTCTCCGACCCGGAGGAGCTGGCGCTGCTGGGGGCCGAGGAGTATCTCGACGGTCCCGGGGTCGCCCTGGTGGAGTGGCCGGAAAAGGCCGGATGGGCCTTGCCCGGGGACCATCTGGCGGTGCGCATCGCGTTCAGCCCCTCCGAGGCCGAGGGGCGCCGCATCCAATGTTTCGCCGCCGGTCCTCGCAGCGGCGAGGTTCTCCGGGATTTTCTTCAAACCCTCGCCCCCTCGTGAAGACGCCATGCTCACCCCCCAAGCCGAAGCCTTCATCCTCGAACACGCCGGGGAGCCCCACTCCGTGGTCAAGGTGGCGGGGGACGCCTCCTTCCGCTCCTACTATCGTCTGTTCGCCCCGGCGGGACGGTTCATCCTGATGGACGCCCCGCCGGTCAAGGAGAACTCCCAACCCTTCATCGACATCACCCAGTTTCTCGACCGCCACGGCATCCCCGTTCCCCGGCTCTTCGCCTGGAACCTGGAGAGCGGTCACGCCCTGCTGGAGGATTTCGGCGATCTGACCTTCAGCAAGGCGCTGGAGGCGGGGGAAGAGGCCGATCGCATGTACCGGCGGGCGGTGGAGACCCTCCTGGAGATCCAGGCCACCCCCCGGGACGGATCGTGCATCGCCCATCGGCGCCCTTTCGACCGCAAGATGCTGCGGACCGAGATGTCCCTGCTCACCGACTGGTTCATCGAGGGGATCCGCCGCACCCCCATTCCGCCGGAGGATCGCCTGCGCTTCGATCGGGCCTTCGGGGGGCTGCTGGACCTCTGTCTGGCCCAGCCCGACCTGTTCGTCCATCGGGATTACCACAGCCGCAACCTGATGTGGCATGGCGAGGGATTGGTGGGGGTGCTGGACTACCAGGACGCGGTGATGGGGCCGATCACCTATGACCTGGCCAGTCTGCTGCGGGATTGCTACGTCGCCTGGGACGCCCCCTTCCGTCGGCGCATGATGGAATACTGGCTGGAAGGGGCAAGTCGGCGTCTGGGATACGTCCCCGAATCGTGGGAGGCCTTCGAGCGGGATTTCGACGGGATGTCCATCCAGCGCAACCTCAAGGCGGTGGGGATCTTCGGTCGTCTGTCGCTGCGGGACGGCAAGCACGGCTACCTCAACGACATTCCCCGCACCATGGGCTATGTGCGGGAAAATCTCGCCCGCTATCCCGAACTGGCCGAACTGCGGGAGCTGTTGGAGCATTACATCCCGGCGGGGGCGGAGATTCCCCCCGACGCGGGGGCGAAGCGGGGCGGGGGGGCCGCCGGATGAAGGCGATGATCCTGGCCGCCGGGCGGGGAGAGCGGCTGCGCCCCCTCACCGACGTGCTGCCCAAACCGCTGATGGAGATCAACGGCGAGACGGTGATCGGTCGCACGTTGCGCCGTTTGGCTCCCTTGCCCTGGGAGCGGGTGGTGGTCAACGCCTGGCATCTGGCGGACGCCCTGATGGCGGCGGTGGGGGACGGGGGGCGTTGGGGGGTTCCCGTGGTCTGGT
>JADGAP010000281.1 GCA_015231965.1 Magnetococcales bacterium
GCTGTTTCGATGCTTCAGGCTGCCTGAATCGGTTTACTGAGCTGAACGGTTACAAATTAAATTCCGTGTTGATATGCAATCCGTTGAACATCCCGATGGTCGGGTTCTCGTGTTCCTAATACCTTCGCGGCCAAGAGGTACGGCGTACTCATTGGAAGGCGCCTATTGGATGCGCTCCGGCTCTTCAATCATTCCCATGAGTGAAGACCGGTTGCGAAGTATTTTTGCGGAAGGAAAGCCCGATTGGCTCGAAGAATTCGCGGCAACCGATCTGAGACCGGAACAGATTATTGAACTTATCGATGTGCAGACATTCTTCGAACTCTTGAAATCCCCCCTTCCTTCGAGCCAAGACGGGATGATCGACAAGTTATTGAAGGAGCGGTTGATTGACCGGAGTCATGGTCATTTCTCGATTCGTAATATTGGGGCATTGCTTCTGGCCAAAGACCTTAATAAATTTCCCGAGGTGAACACTAAAGCGGCGCGGGTCATCTCCTATTCCGGAGTCGACAAGCTTGCAACAAGAGAAGATACAACGGGAAAGAAAGGGTATGCGGTTGGCTTTCAGCTTATGGTCCGATACATCATGTCAATGTTGCCACGACAAGAGCAAATCAAAGATGCGCTCCGACAGGAAGTGGTCTTGTTGCCGGAGGTCGTCATTCGTGAACTTGTTGCCAATGCGCTGATTCATCAGGATTTCATGTCGGATGGAAACAGGGTCGTCGTTGAGATCTATCGTAACCGGGTGGAGATCTCCAATCCCGGGGATCCGATTGTTCCCGTGGAACGGTTTATCGATGGGTATCAATCCCGGAATGAGCGGCTTGCCGATATCATGCGCCGCATGGGGATTTGCGAGGAAAAGAGCAGCGGTATTGATCGCGTCGTTAGCGAGGCTGAAAGACTTCAGCTACCCGCGCCAAATTTCAGGAATGACCTGCGACGCACCGTCGTCACGATCTCTGGGTATCAACCCTTTGGCAAGATGGTCAAGGATGACCGGATTCGTGCATGTTACCAGCACTGCGTCCTGAAATGGGTGACGTCCGAGCGCATGACCAATCAGTCGCTACGTGAGCGATTTGATGTCATGGAGACGAAATCAGCCATTATCTCGCAAGTGATCGCCGCAACGATTGAGGCTGGTTTGATCAAATCAGATGAATCCGTGGGAGGCTCCCGGAAATTTGCCCGTTACATTCCCCACTGGGCCTGACTTATTTAAGCGAAGCCCACCAACGCTCGCGTAAACACGATCAAACATACTGAGTTCAAACATTTTTCCTTATTTAAGCCCATTTAAACCATCCCCCCCGGATGAAACGGTATGCACGGGAGGGCATGGGTGGGAGGGAGGGTTGACCTCCCGCCGAAACGGGCGGGGGGTTAAGCCAGCCACCCAGAAGAGCTTATCCACGCCCAAGCCCCTTACTGTTGTCAGGGGCGTCAGAATCTTTGGATCATACAAAATGACTCCAACGACGAACGCCGCCGAAGAGCCCTTCTGGCTGCTCGACCCCGCCGTGACGTTTCTCAATCACGGTTCGTTCGGGGCCTGCCCCCGACCGGTGATGGCGGTCCAGGAGGCGTTGCGCCGGGAGATGGAGGCCAATCCCGTGCTTTTTTTCGGCGACGGACTGGCCCCCCGGCTGGACGACGCCCTGGCCTGTCTGGCCGAATTCCTCGCCGCCGACGAGGGCAATCTGCTCTTCATGAGCAACGCCACCACCGCCGTGAACACGGTGTTCCACTCCCTCCGGCTCCCCGCCGGAGGAGAGATTTTGCTCACCAACCATGTCTATCCGGCGGTGCGCCACACCGTGATGGCGGCGGCGGAAGCCGTCGGGCTGAGCGTGGTCGAGGCCCGGATTCCCTTTCCCTTGCGCGACGCCGGGGAGGCGGTCCAGGCCATCCTGGCGGCGACCACCCCCCGCACCGCGATGGCCGTGCTGGACCACGTCACCAGCCCCACCGCTCTGATTCTGCCGCTGGAGCGCCTTCTTCCCGCGTTGCGCGCCCAGGGAATCCTGACCCTGGTGGACGGAGCCCACGCCCCGGGGATGATCCCGCTGCGACTGGAGGAGTTGGGAGCGGATTTTTACGCTGGCAATCTGCATAAATGGGTCTGCGCCCCCAAGGGAGCGGGCTTTTTGTGGATCGATCCCCGTCATCACGGGACGATGCGCCCGCTGGTGGAGAGCAACCGCAACATTCGCTCCCGCCGTTGCGACACCGAACTGCGGCGGCGTTTTTTCTGGACCGGCACCCGGGATCTCTCGTCGTGGCTGACGGTCCCCGCGGCGTTGCGGATTTTGCAGGAGCGGTACGGCCCCTGGCCGGGGATCATGGCCGCCAACCGCGCCCTGGCCCTGGAGGGGCGGGATCGGCTGGCGGCGGCGCTGGGGATCGAGGCCGCCGCCCCCGACGAACTGACCGGGGCCATGGTCTCCCTCCCCCTCCCTCCGCCGTGGCGTTGGCCGGAGGAGGGAGAGAGCCTTTTCCTCCCCTTGCAACGCCGCCTTCAATCCAAATTCGCCATCACCGTCCCGATCATCCCCTGGCCGGATCCGGACCATCCCCTGTTGCGCATTTCGGCCCATCGCCACAATCAGGCGAGCGACTACCACCGATTGGCGGAGGCGCTGCTCGCGTTATAGTCGTTGCATTTAAGATTGGCACACCAGGAGTTTGGGGAAGCAAGGAACCC
>JADGAP010000282.1 GCA_015231965.1 Magnetococcales bacterium
CCGCACCCCGGCGTAACCGTGGTCCCCATCGACGTGGATCAGATCGAAACGGCCCGCCATCGCCTGGATCTCGGGGGGCAAGGGGGCCCCCGCCCGGCGCAACGCCTGGACAATCCGCCCTCCCCCGGAAAACGGCTGGGCGAAACAGGCCCCCAACTCTGATCGACCCAACATGCACTGCCGGGTGTAGTCGTTTTGCGCCTCCGGAAGCAGATCGACGGTGAATATTTCCGCGTCGGAAGGGGCGTTGGCCGCCAGGGCATAAGTGGTCTGACCGGCGGCGGTTCCGAACTCCAACACCCGCCGGGGGCGGAGATGACGCACCAGGGCCGCCATCACCAACTGCTCGTGGGGCAAAAGCGCCGGCATCTGCTCGGGACGAAAACGAAAGAGATAGCCGCTGACCACCAGGGGATGCATCCCATCGACGCCGGGAAAAAGGTCGCCCAGCGACGCGGTGGGAATGGTGTTGGGAAGCGTCATCGGGATTCGCCCTCCTCCGGAACGGTCAGGGTGCGGTAGAACTTGCCCACGTGGCTGCGCAACAAAATCCGCCCCAGGCCATTCAACGTGGTTCCGTACTGGGCGACGTAGGAGGCCATCAACTGGCGCTGGACCGCGCTGTGGGCGAGGCGCAGGGTCATGGGGCGATCCAACCGATGGGCCAGGGGATCCTCCAGAAAACGGCCGCGCTCCAGGGCGGGAAAGTCGAAATCCACCGTGAGCGTGATCTCCCGTTGGTCGTCCAGCAGGTTCTCCTTGCGGGCCAGACTCACCCCGCGCAACTGCCGGAGGTACGCTTCCAACTCGGGAGAGAGAACCCCCGCCTCCCCCAGCAACGCCGCCGCCGCCGCGAAGGCCAGGACGTGGAGCGCCTCTTGTTGCTGAAAAAAGGCCAACGCCTTGGCCTTGTACAGTTCGCCGCTGCCCAGTTCGCCGGAAATGTGCCGCTCGATAATCCCCGGCTGTTGGAGAAACACCTCCAAGGCCCCCGCATCCTCCCACAGTTTGACGCGATTTTCCTCCAGATAGTCGTCGTAGAGGGGGCGCAACGGCGAATCCGGGGCCAGGGCCGTCTCGTGCAGCCGCGAAAGCAGGCGGGAGGGGGGAAGGGCGAATCGCCCCAACAACCCGATCAACTCCCGGAACAGCCCGCCGTTGTGGAACAACTCCACCGACAGGGAGAGGGCGCGGCAGAGGTAATAATCCTCCGGGGCCAGGGTGTGGCTGGCCACGGCGATCTCCTCGATCTCGGCCACCCGCAAGACGGCCCCCAGACATTCATAAATGCCGAAACAGCGGGGCAGGGCGCGGAATCGTCCCACCAGACCATGCCTCCGGCGGCTGGCCTCGGAGCCCGCCTCGGTCCCGGGGAGGAGCATCATCTGGTAGGTCATCAGGGTGTGGATGCCCGCGTCGATCATCCCCATCACGCTGCGAAAATGGCCCTCCCGGGAGTCCCCCGGCAGACCGAGGATGATTTCGCAATAGTTGTTGCCCCCCAGGGCGTCCACGGCGCGGCCCACCTCCATGATCTGATCCAGGGAGATGTTTTTCCGCTTCACCGTCTCCAGCACCTTTTCATCCAGGGATTGCACCGAATTGGTGAGGATCAACGCCCCGTTGAGCCGACGGGCCGCCTCCAGCAGCCGGGCCTTTTGATTTTTTCCCGAGGAGTTGGCCACGTACTTGGGCCAGTCCAACTCCCTCTGCCAGCGGGCGATGAGGTCGCAAACCTCCAGATCCCGTTTGTACATGCCGAAGTTGGAGTCGGAGATCAAAAGATCCGGGGTGCGGCGACGTTGGGCGATGTAGGCCAACTCCGCCGCGAGGCGCTCCAGGGAGGCGAAGTGGATGGGGTTGACCCCCTCCTCCCCCTCGACGCAAAAGGTGCAGGAGAAGGGACACCCCCGGTTGGTCTCGATCACCGGAATCAGCGCGTCGTCGAAGAACTTATCCAGCAATCCCAAAAGGTAGGGCGATGGAACGTCGTCCAGGCGGACCAGACGGGGGAGCGGCTCGCCGCGCACCGCCCGCTCCTCCCATCGATAGTGGACCCCGGGGATGGGCCTCCCCCCTTGTTTGAGGGCGGTCGCATCCAAATGGACCGCCAGCAGCCGGGGCAGCAGTTCGGCGAGGGCGGGCTCCCCCTCCCGGGGCAGATAAAAATCGATTTCGGGATGGGCGGCGAGAAAGGCCGCCTGCCCCTCCGGCTCCACCGGATAGTTGGGACCGCCAGCCAGGATCACCGTGCGCGGGGCGACCTCCTTGATCCGTCGGGCGAAGGCGGAAAGCAGGCGGATATTCCACAAATAGTTGGAAAAACAGACGATCTCCGGAATGCCCCGGGCCAGGGCGGCGGCGAAGTCGGCGGGGTATTTGAACAGTTCCACCGTCGCCCCATCGCCGAGGATGGCCCTCGCCTGGGCCGCCACCCGGGCGGCACCGTAGGGGAAGACGTTGGCCGCCGTCAGCGCCCCGGTGTGGGTCAGGTCGGCGAAAAAAAGACGGAGGGGGGAAGAGGGCATGGCGGAATGACTAGATTACGCTCGTGTTTTAACTTGTGCAGGGGTCTGGGGACCGTCACGGTCCCCAGCGGGTGTTTGAGGGCGGAGCCCTCAAGGTCTTGCTTTTGACTTCTAGCGCGCACTACTAACGAAGCGGCTTCCGCACGCCTTATCGCGGAAGACGCG
>JADGAP010000283.1 GCA_015231965.1 Magnetococcales bacterium
GGGCGGGGCTTGGCCCGTCCCGGCAGGACGTGATACGCTAGGGGTTGTGTGACGCTGCCACGAGAGAGCGCCGCCCAAACTCGGGCGGTCAAGGGGACAGAATATGAAAAATCAGCGAAACCAAAGGGGCAAAACGCGGGCGCTGCTGGCGGCATTGGCCCTATCCACCAGCGTGGCGATGACGGCCCACGGCGCGGAATCCCCCCCCCTACCGGAGGGCGTGGCCCCGGAGCGGGTGATTACCAACGATTCCCGAACCACGGTTCGGGGTTGTATCGGCCAGTTGGACACCCCCTATTGCGCCGTGCAAACCCTCATCGCCGGAGAGATGTGGAGCAATCCATGGTTATGTAAATTGGCGGGGCAACCTTCGGGCCGCTGCCACTATTTCCGCCATGGCGACGTTCGCAATCCCTACTACCAAACCATGACCCCCGTTGGGTGGATCAAGGTGGATCAAGAGGTGATCGACAAGGTATTGAAACTAAACGATTATACTGCGCAGGGTTGGGAATCAGGGGACTATCTCTTCATTCTTTACTTCAAGTGGGTCTTTCCAGACGCCCAGTGCACGAAGCGAAAAATGTCGGGACTTCAATCATGGGACAGTTTCTGCTCTCCCGAGGATCCCCTGTCGAGAAATAATCATTTCTATTTTGGCTATCATCTGCGAAGGATCGATTCGGAATGGCAGGTTATTCAGTCGGATTTATTTGGCTCGGGGCGTGGGGATCAAATTTTTGATTCGCTGCTGCGGGTCAAGGTTTATCCTCAACCGACGTCGGCATTTGTCCCACCGATCCGGGGAGTCAATCATCGATTCATGAAGGAATGGGAAGATCTCATGAAGGCTCCTCCACAATCGTTGATCTACCATCCCACCCCCCCCTATTCCTTAGTGGCGCGTGAGCAACCCATTTCTTCCCGATTATCCTTGCAACCCGAGCTGCCGCCCCCCTGGATTGAACGACGACTGCGACATGTGGATCATTCCGTCATTCCCGATCATGAGGATGAAGCGGCTCTGGACGCCGAGGTACGCGACCGTAAGGGATTGCATTTCAAGGTTCCATTGGATCGTCCGGTCCATCCCTGCATCGGAAGCAACACCACGCCATTCTGCGCGGCGGCGACCGCATTGGTCGGTGAATTAAGCGGGGAAAAGCCGTGGTGCGCCAACGACTACTATGAAGGTTACTGTGATGAGAAGTTTGAAGACGCGTCGAATAATACGCGGTGGTATTCAATCTATCCGTCCGGCATGCTCCATGCCCCGCTACGGTCTTTTCGTATCCGGTCTCATCAACAAACGACTGAAACCATCTTCCTCATTACAAGACGATGCGAAGCCTCGATAAGCTGCTTACCGGTCAAATATGACTCAGAGTTCACAACAAGGGCTGATTGCATGCGGCTTTCTTGTTGGTGGTGGAATGAGCCGATGGCATTTCATCTAAGAAAAGAGAATGGGCAATGGCGTCTTGTATGGCGCGAACATTTCGTTGATCGTGATCGATTGCATGGCTCTCTGGAGAACGCCGATTCCATTGTCTCACCCTATGAATTCAAAGATGACATGAGGCGATAAGAGAGTGGACCGGCCTCCGTTTTGGAGACCGGTCTGTTTCTACCTGCATTTACCAGCGGAAGAATTTGAAACGAGGGTGGTTTCCAGGTTTCTTGTCGACCATCTCGCCACCGCGCCCCTGTTCGAGGAATTTAACGTTGTGAAGATCCGTCCGCCCTTCATGAATCTTATTGAGCAGTCCCTCCCGCAACAGCCGGTTGTTACCCAAGGTTTCCAGTCTCGTCAAGGTCTGACGATCCAGGTATCCGTCAGGCCAGTCCCCACCCTCTTTATTGTAAAACTGGTTCGCTGCCCAACGCAGCACCCCTCCCCCTTCAAGGCCTCCGTGCTGATAGGCTGTATCCAGGACCGTTGCCAACATCTTTGGATCGGGAATGGCGCTACGCACCGCATCAAGCCCGCCCGCCTTCCAAAACATGGCGTCAAGATGCGCCTTGATTACCGTCACGCGCTCCTCAACCGACATATTTTTCGGCATTTTACTCCGCAACCCCACAGGCAATAGCTCCAAGGTTCTATTGTCCTTCATCACGATCGGAGTAAGACCTGTCAAAACCGTTCCGTTTTTCTTACTACCACCTTCCCAAGCTACCGTCATCATGATGGCAAACTTGAGTTTTGCATCCATACCAGGAACTTTATCCAGCGCCTGACTGAACTCGGCCCACTCTTCCTTTGAAATTTCAGGCTTTTCCATAGGTATGGGCGGGGTTGGCAACGATCCATCCGGCTCCAGCTCGATCCCCTTTTGCAACGCCTCCAGCAGTGCCAGCAAGAACTCCTCGATGGTGCGGTAGGTCCGCCCTTCCACCTGCCCAATCATCACAAGGTGATCTTCCGTCCCTGAAACACCGGAGAGTGAATTGCTCGCCAGAAGGGTCATGTTGTCCGTGTTGTACTCGTGATACAGATCGACGATGGAAGGCATGGGATCGCCGTTCATCATCGCTTGCACCTGCGCGGCTTGCGCCTTGGTCCAATCGCGGACGGGAAACAACCGCCCACCTCCACCGCAGCCTTCGCCGCCAGCAAACTGGCCTTTGTCGTCATACGGTTGATCGCCTC
>JADGAP010000284.1 GCA_015231965.1 Magnetococcales bacterium
ACTCCGGGGCCTGAGCCCGACACAACGCCTTGGTCGTTTCCGCCTCCCGCCGCCGCCGCTCCCGGGCATCGTCGATGAGCCGCGCCCACTCCAGGGCCCGGGACGCCTGGTCCGGCTGGAGCGGGTCGAAAACCACCCACTGGGGACGCCTCCGACTGGAACGGTAAAAAATCGACCCCTCCCCCCCCCCAACTCCCCCTCGTCCACCGCGATGAGAGAGGCGGGGGCGTCGGCGAAGGGGGGCCCCGGGTGATAACAGAGCCGGAGCAGGGAGATCCCCGCCGTGTAATCAAACCGCCCCCCCCGCTCCGCCTCCCGCCGCGCCAACTCCCGATCCACGAAAAAAAGATCCCGATGGTCCGGCAAGGGGCGGGACATCCCCGTCTGATGGTGAACCATCCACTGCATGTAGACGCTACACAGGGCGTCCCGTCCCAACGCCCCGTAAATCCGGGCCAGCAGCAGACACCCCCGGGGATCCTCGATCCACCCCCCGGGGATCGCCTCCAAATGAGCCAACGCCTCCCGAGGGCGCTCCCCCTGGAACAGCGCCTCCGCCAGCGCCAGACGCCCCTCCCGCCCCGCGGGATCCCCCCGCACCGCCAAGGCGAACTGACGCAACGCCCCCGCCCCATCCCCCTGACGCCGCAACGCCTCGCCCAAGGTGAGACGGGCGGCGGCGTGATCTGGAGCAAGGTCCAACGCCGAACGGCACATCCCCTCCGCCTGCTCCGCCTGTCCCGCTGCCAACGCCAACAACGCCAACCGCCGCAACACCTCGGGATGGGGACCATGGGACGCCATCCACCCCAACAACCGGTCCACCCGCTCCTGCACCCCCTCCGGCTGCTCCAAAGCCAGGCGCAACGCCTCCGGCAGGGCGTGGGGATCCGTCGCGCCCCCCTCCCCGGCCTCCTCGACGAAACTCATGGCCCTTCTCCCACCGACCGCAGCATCTCCAGGGCCAGTTTGTCGTAGGTGAGGGTCGCCATGGCCCGCCCATGCCCCCGGCGGGCCATCTCCTCCCGCTCCTCGTCGTGTTCCAGAAAATAGCGGACCCGCTCCAGCAGATCCTCCGACTCGCGGAACATCACCGCCTCCTCCCCCGGTTTCAAGCAATAAGCCAGGGGCATGGTGTCGTAGGCCGGGGGGATCTCCCGCGACAGCAGGAACCCCCCCGCCCCCAAAACCTCCACCGTGAACATGTGCAACCCCGTCCCCGGACTATTGTTCAGGCAGATGCGGGAGCGGTTGATCCATTCGTTCAACACCGCCCCGTTTTCCGCCGTCCCCCGGGCGAAGGGCGCCAGATCGGGATAACTCCCCCAATGGTTTCCGAAAAGCGCCGGTCGGATCCCATGCCGCACCAGATAACGCACCGGCTGACGCTTCACTTGATCCAAAATTTCCATCACCAACCGGGATGCGATGGTGGGATAAAACAGCCCCGACCACGCCTCCCAACGATCCGCGAATCCCGTCTCCGCCAAAATCTCTCGAATCAACCCTTCGAAGGTCTCGGCGTGGGCGTAGCGGTGATAGACGCCGAAAGGGCTGCGCCCATCGAGAAAATCCGCCGCCCCGCGATACAACCGGACCATCTCCTCCTCCCTCATCGCCCCGCCGCCCAAGGCCGCCCGCTCCCCCGGATAGAGAAAGTCCGGCTTCCCCCCCCGGCGGAAGGGCTCCAGAGTCTGTTCCGGAGGACGCAGATGGGAGACGCAGAGCAGATCCACCGTCTTCTCCACCCCCGGCAGGGGATGATAAAGGCGGGGATTGATCCCCACCGGCAGCAGCCCCACCTTCCGCCCCCGATAGGCAGGGGTCTGGAACAACCCCTCCCGCCATTGGGAGGCGAAACTGAACAGATAATCCTCCTCACCCAGATTGAACGGGGAGGGATCCAAAATCCACGGCATCACGTCCTGAACCCAGGTGGCCACCGGCAATTCCGGGGGAAAACAGCCCGCCCAGACCCCCTGGCGAAAATGGTTGATCAACACCACCAGATCTGGACGAAACGCCGCCACCTCCCGCGTCACCGCCAGCGGCCCCAACTGGCCGACGGCGTCCGGCTCCATCAACAGCCGGGTCTCCGCCCCCAGGGCGGCGAAACCCTCCCGCAAATCCCGGGCGCTGTATTGCAAATAGGTGGTGAAGCGGCTGGAGAGGATCATCACCCGGAGCGCCCCGGGGTGGTTCCCCATGCCCCGCCGCGCCTCGACGGTTCGGGCGGCGTAAGCCCGGTCAACCTCCCCTTGCAACGATTGCCGAAGGAGATGGTTTTCCCGCTGCACCCGGGTCAGGGCGACGAGAAAAGCCTCTCCCACCGCCTCCCGCCCCGGAACGGCCAGCATCGCCAAGGGAGGACGCGCCCGCTCCTCCCGCCAAAACGCCTCCCACGCCGTCAGCGCCCCCTCTCCGACAAAGCAAAAGAGCCGCCCGGACCCCAACTCCGCCCCCAAATCGTGGAGATGGAGCAGCAGAACGAACCCCTCCAACTCCGGCTCCACGAGAAAAATCGGCGTGGCGTGGTGGGGGATGGGCGGGTTGACCTCCTGGGTCATGCGCAGGGCGAACAGCAGTTCATGCCCCGCCCCCGCCCCC
>JADGAP010000285.1 GCA_015231965.1 Magnetococcales bacterium
GCCTTGCAGATGACCCGGCGACCCGGTTCCTTGGACTCCCTGCATTTTGCTGGGCGCATTCTGTTGGTGGAGGACTCCGAGGACAATCAGGCGTTGATTCGCGCCTTCCTCAAATCCACCCCCCACCACCTCTCCCTCGCGGTGAACGGCGAGGAGGCGGTGCAACGGGTGCAAGCCGAAACGTTTGATCTGGCGCTCATGGATGTGCAGATGCCGATCATGGACGGCTACACCGCCACCCGCGAGATCCGCCGTTGGGAAGGGGAGGGGGGGCGTCCGCGGTTGCGCATCGTGGCCCTCACCGCCCACGCCCTGGAGGGGGAAGCGGAGCGGAGTCGGGAGGCGGGGTGCGACCTCTACTTGAGCAAGCCGATCAAAAAACAGCGGCTGCTGGAGGTTCTCGGGCGCATCGGGCGGGAGATCGTCGGG
This sequence comes from Magnetococcales bacterium, assembly GCA_015231965.1. GTDB lineage: Bacteria > Pseudomonadota > Magnetococcia > Magnetococcales > JADGAP01 > JADGAP01. The sequence continues at coordinate 430 of JADGAP010000285.1, forward strand.
TCCGGGTGAACGCGCCTCCCGCGCCTCCCGCGCCTCATGGGGGGGCGGGAGGTGGGGGGATCGTCAAGGGCGGTGATCGGCGAGGATGCGCAGCACCCGTTGGCCGTAATTTTTCAGCTTGTTGACCCCGATGCCGTGGATCTCTCCCAGTTGCTCCAGGGTGGCGGGGCGATGTTCGGCGATCTGTCGCAGGGTGGCGTCGTGGAAAATCATGAAGGGGGGCGTTCCCAGCTCCTTGGCCAGTTCCAGGCGCATGGCCCGCAGCGCCTCCCACAGCCGGGTTCCGGAAGAGGAGGCGGAGAGGGCCGCGGCGGCGGCGCGGGCGGGGGAGGCGAAGACGGCGGTACCCTCCCGGGGGGCGTTTTCCGGCGTTGAAACCCCACGGGGCTCCTCCGACGGGCGGCGTCGGGGCGGCCTTCCCCCCTCCGCATCCCGCCGGAAGACGATGGGCTGCTCGCCGCGCAACACCGGACGACTTTTTTCGTTCAGACGCAATCCTTGATGACCCTCCACGTCCACGTCGAGCAAGCCCCGGGCGGTCAGTTGGCGGAAGACGGAGCGCCACTGCGCCGGGGTCAGTTCGCCGCCGATGCCGAAGGTGCTGATTTGGTCGTGGCCGAACTGGGCCACTTTTTCCGTCGGCTTGCCCAGCAGCACGTCGATGAGATGCCCCGCCCCGAACCTCTGCCCGGTGCGAAAGACGCAGGAGAGGGCCTTTTGCGCCGCCACCAGACCGTCCCAGGTTTCGCCGGGGGTGAGGCAGGCGTCGCAGTTGCCGCAAAAGTCGGGGGGCTCCTCGCCAAAGTAGGTGAGCAGGGTTTGGCGGCGGCATTTCAGGGATTCGCAGTACTGCACCAGGGATTGCAACTTGCCCAATTCCACCCGCTTGATCTTCTCCGCCGCGCCGGATGCGTGGATGAAACGCTTCAATTGCCCCACGTCTCCGGCCCCGTAGGTGAGCAGGGCGTGGGCGGGCAGACCGTCCCGCCCGGCGCGGCCCGTCTCCTGATAGTAGGCTTCCAGGCTTTTGGGCAGGTCGAGGTGGGCGACGAAGCGGACGTCCGGCTTGTCGATGCCCATGCCGAAGGCGATGGTGGCGACGATGATCACCCCCTCCTCGAACAAAAACCGCTCCTGGTGGCGGCGGCGGATTTCGGCGTCCAGCCCGGCGTGATAGGGCAGGGCCTTCCATCCCTGTTGGACCAGCCAGTCGGCGGTCTCCTCCACCTTGGCCCGGGAGAGGCGGTAGACGATCCCCGAATCACCGGGGTGTTCGGAGGCGAGAAAGGTTTGCAACTGCTGAAGGGGGTTGTCTCGGGCGATGATCCGGTAGCGGATGTTGGGCCGGTCGAACCCGGCGACGAACCGTTGGGCCTTTTCCAGCCGCAGTCGTTGGACGATCTCTTCCCGAGTGGCGGCGTCGGCGGTGGCGGTGAGGGCGAGGCGGGGGACGCCGGGAAACCGCTCGGCCAGGGCCGAAAGCCCCATGTAGTCGGGGCGAAAATCGTGGCCCCACTGGGAGACGCAATGGGCCTCGTCGATGGCGAACAGCGCCACCGGCAGGGTCGAGAGCAGCGCCAGGGAGGAGTCGGTCAAAATCCGCTCCGGGGCCATGTAGAGCAGATCCAACTCGCCGGCCCGGGCCTGTTGCACCACCTCCCAGCTTTCCCGCCCGCTCTGGGTGGAGTTGACGAAGGCCGCCCGGAGGCCATTCTGCCGCAACGCCCCCACCTGGTCCTGCATCAGGGCGATGAGGGGCGAGATGACCACCCCGACCCCCGGACGCAGCAAGGATGGAATTTGATAACAGAGGGATTTTCCTCCTCCGGTGGGCATCAGCACCAAGGCGTCGCCGCCGCCGGTCACGTGGTCGATGACCTGCCGCTGAAAGCCGCGAAACTGATCATAGCCGAAATGACGCCGCAACGCCGCCAGGGCCGGATCAACGTCGTCGGCGGCGCGAGGGGCGGAGCGGGGCGGGGGGAAGGTCATGAGGCGTCGGTCGGTCTCGGCGAGGGGGCGTTTTCCGCGGGTTCCACGATCCGCCAGGAGATGCGGAAGGCCGACAGCATACGCCCTTCCCCGACCGGGCGGAAGATCGGCGGAGGGGATGGTTCCACGACGGGGGGCG
>JADGAP010000286.1 GCA_015231965.1 Magnetococcales bacterium
TCCCCGACGACGGGTGCGGAAGGAGTCGCCGTCCCCCCTCTCGAAGCCCGGATCCCGTCGGAGCCGGGCGCGTCGTCCAGTGGGGAGATGTCGGCGGTGATGGAGCAGTTGCGCAAGAGCGAGGAGGATCGGGTCCGTCTTCAAACCCAGATGGCGGCCATGCTCAAGCGTTTGGATGAAATGGAGAAGGAAAAGCTGACTGCGGCGACGGAAGGTGAGGAGTTGCTGCTGCTGTTGGCGGGCGGCGTCGGCGCGGCGCTGGTCTTGGGCGGGGGATTTTATGGGGTCCGACGTCGTCGGGCGGCGGAAGCCGCCGCGTCCCCCGCAGCACCCATCGCGCCGCCGGTGATGGTCGAGCCTGCTAAACCCGCCGCCAAGGGGATGTCCCTGCCCTGGCGTCGCGATGGCGGCGAGGCCAAGCCCAATGCCTCGCCCGGAAAACCCCGCGAGGAGCCCTCCCTGCCGGAGATCGTCCAGGCGGCGCCTCCGGTCGCCCAGCGGGTGGGATTGTTGGATCGTTATCGCAAAAAAGAGAGCCCCGCCGTGGCTTCGACCGCTCCCGACAGCGGCGAGGTTGAACTCAAGGAGACGCCCGCTCCCCGCCGGGTGAGTTGGCGCAGTCTGGTGGATCGGGTGATTCGCGCCAAGCGACCGCAAGCGGCGGGGGGATCGGCGGAGTTGCGGAACGCCCCAACCCTGGCGGATGCGCCGCACCCGATCTCGACCACGGCGCGGCGCTTCGCCGGGGCGTCGGCGGTGGTCGGGGTGGGGGCTGGAGCCGTTCAGGCGAAAGCGGTGAATGCCGCCGCCGAGGTCGAGGAGGAGGGGGAGGATGACGCCCTGGCCTTGATGCGGGAGGCGCTGCAAGCCATGCAGCAGATGGGCGAACTGGCCGCGTCGTCGACCCCATCCCCCGCCCCGAGCGGGGGCGCGCCAGGATGGGAATCCCCGGTGCCCCCCCCGGCACCCTTGGACCCCTCCAGAGAATCGCCCGCCGGGGAGCCCCCCATGGCGCGGGAAGAGACGGTTTCTCCGGAGTCGGAGGGAGACGAGGCCTCGTCGGGCGTTCCTTCCACCTCGGCGGTGGGGGGTTCCTCCGATCTGGGGGATGATCATGGGGCCTATCCGCCGTTGAACAGCCTGTTGCAATCCGCCGAGGCGACGATGTGGAGCCCGGAGGCGGACGCCTCGACCCTGGGAGGCGGTGCCGACGCCGACGGGGAGGGGGAGGCGACGCCCGCTGAATCATCCTCCTTCATGGGGGAGGGCGAGGGGGGCGTCTTTGAACTTTCCGCCGACGATGGCGGCGGTTTGGCGGGACTCTTGTCTCCCCTGGAGCTTTCTACCGCGTCCCAAGGGATGGCGCGGGACGGGGAGGCGACCCTCTCCTTGTCCGCTCACGGGGAGGAGATGGATTTGTCGGCGTTGGCCGGGCAATTGGGGGACCTTTCGGCGGTTTTTCACCGGAAGGAGGAGCCCTCGGGGGAGAGCGACGGCACCCTGGAGCTGGATTCGGGGAGTCATGAAATGGATCTCGGGTCGTTGGTTCAGGCCATTGGTCTGGAATCGGCGGCACCCGAGGGGGATCTTCTCCCGGCTCGTTCCGACGAAACCTTGGAATTGGGGGGCGGCGACGAGGGCGGGGAGGGCTTGAGCGCCCTGGCCGCCCATCTGACCCGGCAAGCCGCGACGCCGCCGAGCCGGGACGCCAAGGGCGTCACCGAATTGAGCGGGGCGGATCTGGTGTTGGAGTTGCCGGAATTTTCGCTCCCGTCGGCGGCGGAATCGTCCTTGGCATTCCCCAGCGCCCCGCCGGAGCCATCATCGGGCAAGATCGAGGAGAAGGAGGGGGCGTCCGCCAAGAGCGGGGGACGGAGCCCTTCCAAGACCTTGGAGTGGAAGCCGGACCACGCCAATCTGGGATTTTCCCTGGAGTTGATCGTGGACGACGGTCCCAAGAAAGAGGCGTGAGGGTGTTCCCCGTCGGGGCTCCTTGGCGAGCTTTCTCCGGGTGGACTCGGGGTGGATCGTGGCCTCGTTTTTAAGTCGGATCCGGGCCGGGGTGAAGTTGTCGGCCTTCGCGTTGTTGGCGGGACCGCTGATGGCCTTTCCCCTGGAAGCGCCGGGGTGGCGGACGGGGGCGGCGGCGGCGCTGCTGCTGGGGTTGTCCGGCGAGTTGACCGCCGCGGCGTTGGCGCGACGCCTGTTCCAATGGCGCTGGCTGCTGTTGGCCATCGTGCTGCTCCACGCCCTGTTGACCCCCGGACGCCCTCTGACGCCGTGGATGGATCTCCCCTCCCGGGAGGGGCTGTTCATCGGATTGGGACAGGGGGCGCGGGTGGGGATGCTCATGGGGTTGGCTTGGGCCATGGGGGCTTCCACGCCGCCGTCGGCCCTGGCCTCGGCCTTGGCCGACGGCGGCGCGGCCCTGGGTTGGAAGGGGGCGGCGCGGTGGTCGGCCCTGGCCTTGTACACCCTGGGGCGGCTGCCCTTTTTGAGGGGCGAAACCGTCCAGGCCCGTTGGAGTCTGGCGGCCCGGG
>JADGAP010000287.1 GCA_015231965.1 Magnetococcales bacterium
TCGCGCTGCCGCGGGGGGGGGGGGGGGGAACGTTTCATGGCCTCACCCCCCCTTCACCGGCGAGGGGGCGGGCTTGCCCGGAGCGGCCGCGGCGAGGGGTGCCATGGCCTCCAGGGGGGCCAGATTCAGCCGCGACCCGTCGGGAAGGTTCTCCCGGGAGATCACCACCCCCGATCCCCGCACCTGGAGGGGAGGCCCCTGATCGCCCATTTTTTCCACCGCCGCCGCCAGACTCAGGCCGGAGACCCCATCGGCCCCGGGCTGGGGTTCGGGCAGGGGAGGGGGAAGTTTCAGCAGCGTCGGCTGGGCCGGGGGGACGGTGAGCAGGGGCAGGGTCTCCTCGGCGATTTCGCGGAAGACCGGGGCTGCCACCAGACCGCCGTAATGCGTGCCATGGGGTTCGTCGATGGCCACGTAGATCACCACCTTGGGCTTGTCCGCCGGGACGAAGCCGACAAAGGAGGAGAAGAACAGATTGGCATCGTATCCCCCGGTGGGGGAGGCTTTTTGCGCCGTGCCGGTTTTTCCGGCGACGCTGTAGCCCTCCACCTTGGCGTCGTTGGCCGTCCCTTCGGGGCTGACCACGGTGGTCAGGATCTCTCGCATCATGCGGGAGGTTTCGGGTCGGATCACCCGGGTGGGCTCGGCTTGGGGCTCGGGGATCAGGTTGCCGTTGACCATTCGTCCCGCCACCAGCCGGGGCTTGTAATAGAGCCCGCCGTTGACCATGGCGGTGGTGGCCGCCGCGATTTGCATCGCCGTCACCGCCACCCCTTGGCCGAAGGAGCGGTTGGCCACCCCCAGCTCCTCGAAGTGGGTGATGTCAGGAATCCGCCCCGAGGCTTCGTGGTAGCCCTCGATGCCGGTGGGCCTCCCGAACCCCAACGCCTTGAGATACTCCTCCTGCTTGCTCCGGCCCATTTTGAGTCCGATCTTGGCCGAACAGATGTTGGAGCTTTTTTGCAAAATCTGGGTGACGCTCATCATGCCGTGGCGGGTGTGGTCGCGGATGGTGCGGCGTCCCACTTGCCAACGGCCGTTTTCGCAGAACAAGGAGGTCTCCGGCTTGATCAGTCCGGCGTCGAGGGCGGCTCCCACGGTAAAAATCTTGAAGGTGGAGCCGGGCTCGTAGGTGTCGGTGACGGCCCGGTTGCGTCGGGCTTCGGCGGGGCTGTCGCCGATGTTGTTGGGGTTGAAGCCGGGCTGGCTGGAGAGGGCCAGGATGTGGCCGTTGTTCGGGTCCATGATGATGACGATGCCCGCTTTGGCCCGATTGTTGGTCACGCCCCGCAGCAGCGCCCGGTAGGCGATGTATTGCACCGCGCCGTCGATGGTCAGGACCACATCCTGGCCGGGGTGGGGCGGTTCCAGCACCCGGGCCTCGGGCATGGGCCGACCCAGCCGGTCCCGGGTGATCAACCGCACCCCGGCCTGGCCTTGCAGGGCGCTGTCCAGGGCGCGCTCCAGTCCTTCGACGCCCTTGCCCTCCATGTCGGTGAACCCCAGCAGATGGCTGGCGGTTTCGCCGTAGGGGTAAAAGCGTTGCACGTCGGGGAGGAAGTAGATCGACTCCTCCTTGAGGGCCTTGATCTTCTCCACCCGGTCGGGGGAGACCTTGCGGGCGATGACGGGAAAGCTGCCCGGCTTGGCCTTGTGCAGTTTGTGGGTCAGTTGATCCCGGGGTTGGCCGGTGAGGGGGGCGAGCAGTTTGGCCAGCCGGGCCGGATCGTCCAGCCGGTCGGCGTCCACCGAGAGGGTCATCACCGGCAGGGTGATGGCCAGGGGGCGACCCTGCCGGTCGAGGAAGCGTCCCCGGTCCGCCGGGATGGGAATTTTTTTCTGGCGTTGCTCTTGCGCTCGGTGGCGCAGCATGTCGCCTTGCAAAATGGCCAGGTCGGCGGCCCGCACCGCCAGGATGACGAAGCCGGTGATGAAAAAGACCGCCACCAGTTCCAGCCGTCCCTTGCCGGTGTTCAGGCTGATGGGGGGGATGCGTCGGGAACCCCCCGGGGGCCCGCCGGAGACCCGCGCCGTTCCTCCCTCGCCCCGGGTGCCGGAGCGCAACCGTTGCAGGAAGGTCAGACCACCCCGGGAGGGGGCGGCGGTTCCGGAGGATTTTTCCATCCGTCGCAGCCATTCCAGGGGGCTTTTCCCGCCGCTTTTGGAAGGGGGAGGACTCATGGCGGCACGATGGACCATTGATCGTAGCGGGGGCGATCCATGCCCAGTTCGGTTTTGGCGCGGCGCTCCATGGTGTTCAGGTCGGTGCGGGCCACCCATTCCAGGCGCAGTTCCAACTCCTTGTCGTTCAACTCCTGGAGCTTTTTCTCGGCCTTTTTCAGTTCCCGGTGGGACTCCTGCATCCACAGGCGCGAGGTGATGGTGGCGGCGGCGGAGGCGGCCAGTACGATCGCCAACACGGTGGGCAGCAGCCAGTGGCCGTTCATGACGCCGCTCCCGGGAGGGGCGAGGGGAGGCGCTCGATGACCCGGAGTTTGGCG
>JADGAP010000288.1 GCA_015231965.1 Magnetococcales bacterium
CACTAAACCATTCTACCCGAAATGGGCTAAAACTATTTAACTTAAACACGGTGAATCCCGTTTGGGCCGCGCTATCGTCTCCGCAGGGCATGCAAACAACGAACGGTTGCGCCATCGGCCAGGCAGGGCCCATTGCCGACATCATTTCGCACCAAAATTTGCTTTTTCTCCGGGACTTCCCTAGACTGCCATGCACGAATAATTACAAATCAAGGCCCAGCACTCGGGACCTTCCCCTTACAGGGGCTGCTCATCGGAAAAACGCCGCAACACGCCGCAACCATCCATTTTCCGTTGCTTGGGGGGTTTCATGTCCTTTCTCGATAATTTACGGCTGCGCACCAAGTTTCTGATCATGCTGCTCTTTCCCTTGCTTGGCCTGGTGGGATTCGGGGCTTTGGGGGTGATGGACAAACAGCACCAACTTCAGGCCATGGACGGCATGCGGGAGTTGTCCGGGCTGGCGGTGCGCATCGGCGCGGTGGTTCATGAAAGTCAGAAGGAACGCGGCATGTCTGCGGGCTTTCTGGGCAGCAAGGGGGAGAAGTTCCGTACCGAACTGCCCAAACAGCGGGAGGAGACCGCCAAAAAGGGCAAGGATCTGAAGGAGTATCTGGCGGGATTTCGTCGCGAGGCCTACGGGGCGGGATTGAACAAGTCTCTGGGGGAGGCGGTGCGTCGTCTGGAGGGATTGGATAACATCCGCCGCTCCGTGGACGGCTTGTCCATTCCGGCTCCCGAGGCCATCGGCTACTACACCGCCATGATCGCCGATCTGCTCTCCACGGTGGAGAGCATGAGCAATCTGGCCACGGACACGGAGATGGCCGCTCTGGTGGCCGCTTACGTCAACTTCATGCAGAGCAAGGAGCGGGCGGGCATCGAACGGGCGGTGTTGACCAACACCTTCGCCCAGGACAAGTTCGGTCCCGGCATGGCACGGCGGTTTTCGGAGCTGGTGGCGGCCCAGGCCACCTATCTGAAGGTCTTTGCGGTGTTCGCCACGGCGGAGCAGCAGCGGTTTCTCAACGACAAGTTGAAGTCCGGCGCCGTGGCGGAAGTGGAACGCATGCGGGAGGTGGCCTTCGAGAAGATGGGCAGCGGCGGTTTCGGCATCGAGCCCAACCACTGGTTCGCCACGATTACGGAAAAGATCAATGCGCTCAAAGAGGTGGAGGATTTCGTGGCCAAGGGGCTGGCCGAGCGCACCGAGGCGCTGCATGCCTCGGCGACGGCCGGATTCTGGGCCAATGTGACGGTGACGCTGGTATTGTCGCTGGTGGCGGTGCTGTTGAGTGTGCTGATGGGGCGGGCCATCCTCTCCCAGGTGGGCGGCGAGCCCCTGGAGGTGATGGAGATTGCCGGACGTGTGGCGCACGGCGATTTGACCGTCTCCTTCAATGATCACGGCGGCGGCATTTACGGGGCCATGCGGGAGATGGTCGCCAAACTGACGGAGATCATTTCCGGGGTGGTGGAGGGGTCTCAAAACGTGGTCAGCGGCAGTTCCCAGGTGGCGGAGGGGGCCATGGCCGTGGCCGATGGGGCCAATGCCCAGGCGGCGTCGGTGGAGGAGACCTCGGCGGCCATGGAGCAGATGAGCGGCAATATCGCACAGAACACCGACAACAGCCGCGCCACCGAGGAGATTGCCGGACGGGCGGCGGGCGAGGCCAAATCGAGCGGAGAAGCGGTGTTGCAGGCCGTGACGGCCATGCGGGAGATTGCCGCCAAGATCAACATCATCGAGGAGATTGCCCGGCAGACCAATCTGCTGGCCTTGAACGCCGCCATCGAAGCGGCCCGTGCCGGGGAACACGGCAAGGGCTTCGCGGTGGTGGCGGCGGAGGTGCGCAAGCTGGCGGAACGCAGCCAGATGGCGGCAGGGGAAATCAATCAGATCTCTTCCTCCAGCGTCGAGGTTTCGGAGCGGGCGGGGGAACTGTTGGGCCGGCTGGTGCCGGATATTCAACGCACGGCGGAGCTGGTGCGGGAGATCACCACCGGTTCGGTGGAGCAGAGTCAGGGGGCCAAACAGATCAACGAGGCCATTCAGCAGCTGGATCGGGTGATTCAGCAGAATGCCGCCTCGGCGGAGCAGATGGCGGCCACCGCCGAGGAGCTGTCGGGGCAGGCGCAGGAGTTGCAAAGTCTGATCGCCTTCTTCGATCTGGGCAAGGGCGCCCCGAAGGCGGCCCCCCCGCCACGCGCCATCAAACGTCCGGCCCCGAAGGGGGAGGTGAAAAAACTGGCAGGGAAAAAGCCACCGTTGCAGTTGATGGGGAACTGATCCTTTCGGTAATACGGGGGTCTGGGGGGGATTATCCCCCCCGGCGGGTCCAGGGCAGCGCCCTGGGACTTTTCCTTCTGCTTTTGACGTTCAACCCCATGGGGTCCAGGGGGCACCCCTGGGACTTTTCCTTTCGCCGTTGACACGATCATGCCGCTCTGTGCGGGGGGGCTGAAGAGTTACCTGTTTTGGAGT
>JADGAP010000289.1 GCA_015231965.1 Magnetococcales bacterium
TCCTCCCCCGCCCCTGGATTCCCGCTTTCGCGGGAATGACGATGGTGTGTTTGAAGAAATTGGTTGCATCCCCTGACGCCGTTTGATCTAATGTGCAATTATGAATTGGAACTACTATACAAAACCAGATAGGAACGACGATACAATCCACCCTTGATGGCATGGACGTTCATCACGAAATCCGTCTGTTGCCAGTTCCGTCGATCTAAGGTTCGCCACTTTTTGCGGGGGCTCTGGAATGACGATATTGCGGGCGGTCGCCCCCCTCCAGAGAAGGATGCCCCCCTCCGGAAGCGGCGGCGTTCGCTCCGACGCCAGGGTGGCGTCAGAAAGGCCTGGGGGGGGGCTTGGAGGGGGATTCTCCCGTCGGGGATCTGGAGGGGAGAGCGGGGAACTCCTCGGCGGGGAGGGCGGAGGGGGCGGTCTGGGAGCCGACAGCGACGCTCCGGGGCTGGGCGACGGCCCCCATGACCAGGGCGGCGCCCTCCTCGGCCAACAGCAGGGCCAGGAACATGATCAGGGCAGCGACCAGGGGGGAGAGGTCCATCCCCGACCAGGTGGGAACGCCCCCCCGCAACGGTCGCACCACCCGCTCGGTGGCGGTGAAGACAAAGCGAATCACCGGATTGCGCAGATCGAACCCCGCCGGGCGGCGCTGACGAAAATTTCGCCAGGACCAGAAGGTGAGCCCGGCTCGGGCCATCAGCAACAGCAGGAAGAGGGTTCCCAACAGATAGAGCAGGCGCAGGAGTTCAAACAACAGGCTGATCATCCCCATGCCCGCGCTCATGCCGGAAAAAAGGACCGCCACCACCCGCTGCAACACCATGATGCCGAAAAAGGCGAGGATGGGAGAGAGGTCCAATCCGCCGATGGGGGGGAGAAGGTTGCGACAGAGGCGCAGCACCGGCTCCACCGTGTTGGACAAAAAACGGACGATGGGGTTGTAGGGATCGGGATTGACCCACGACATCAGCACGTAGGCCAGGAGCATCCAACTGTAAATCTCCAGCGCCAATTGCAGGATGGATCCGATGGAGGAGAACAATCCCATGGGTCGAAGCTCCGTCAGCCTTGTCGAAAGGAAAACAGGTGGAAGTTGGGTGAGCGGGAGAAAGGTCGCCTTCCTCCGGAGAAAAGCAAATACACCTCGAAGCCCCGTAAACAGCCCTTCCTGAGCCCGAGGATACAAGAGACGGCAGCCTACCAATCCCTTCGGTGCGCCGGGAAGGGACGCCGCGGACCAGGGGCGCACCTGCATGAACGTCGCGGCTACTGGCCAAGCTCTTTGGAGCGTCGCCAAGCGGCTTGCACGGTCTCCATCAGGGTTCCTCGCACGCCGGCCTTTTCCATCACCCCCAGACCGGCGATGGTGGTCCCGCCCGGGGAGGTGACTTGCACCTTCAGCGCTCCGGGGTGCAAGCCGGAGGTCTCCACCAGCCGCGCCGAGCCGATCAAAGTGCGCAACGCCAGCCGGTCGGCCAGGGGGCGGGGCAGGCCGCAGGCCACGCCCCCGTCGGAGAGGGCCTCGGCGATGAGATAGACATAGGCCGGTCCCGAACCGGAAAGGGCGGTCACGGCGTCCAGCAGCCCCTCGTCGGCGAGGGTCTCCACCCCGCCGCAGGATTTCAACACCCGCAAGGCCGCCTCGGTCTGCTCCGGCGGGGTTCCCGGGGGGATGTGCAGCACCGTGATCCCCTCGCCGATGAGGGCCGGGGTGTTGGGCATGGCCCGCAGCGCCGGTTGACCCGGAGGCAGCCGTTGTTTCAGCGTCGCCAGCGTCACCCCGGCGGCGATGGAGAGGACCAGGGTGGAGGGAGTCAACCCCGGGGCGATCTCCTCCAGCACCGCCGGAACCACCCCCGGCTTGACCGCCAACACCGCCACGTCGGCCCCTTGCACGGCGTCCAGGTTCCGCGCCAGGCCGATCACCCCCAGACGATCCTGCAGATCTTGCCGTTTGTCGGCGTCTGGTTCGGCGACCCGCAGCAGGGCCGGGGCGTGACCGGAGGCGATCAAGCCACGCATCATGGCGGCGGCCATATTGCCTCCACCGCAAAAAACGATGATCCGAGCCTCGTTCATGGGCGACCCTCTGCGTTTCGCAAAAAAAGGTTCGGGAGGAGTCCGGGGAGCCGGGCGATTCTCACCATACCACATCCCTCGCGCCAACGCGGAGGGGGATCGCGAGGGGGGGGGCCCCTTCCCGAAGCGCGGGACGGCGGTGGGGGCGGCGGGGCGGAGGTTCACGCCTCGGGGGGGTGATCGGCACCGTCCTTGGGGACTCTGGAGGGGTCCTGGTGGGAGGCGGAAGCGCTCCTCGACCGGGTGGGGGTGCGCTTGCTCGAATCCTGATCCTTGTGGCGCGTTCTGGCGGGTTTGAGATGAAAAATGCTTTTATGAGCAAAAAAAGGTGAAGGGGGGTATTGGGGGGACAGTTCTCTGTCCCCCCAAGGTCTTGCTTTTGCATTTGCA
>JADGAP010000028.1 GCA_015231965.1 Magnetococcales bacterium
AAAAGCAAAACCTTGGGGGACAGGGAACTGTCCCCCAAACCCCCTTCACCTTTTTCCACTCGCAAAAGCAGTTGCCAGCGCTAATGGACAATCCGGGATGAACGATTCCGCCCCCTTGCCGCCGGTGTTGATCGTGGGCGTCGACTCCCCCATCGGCCTGACCCTGATCCGGGAGTTGGGACGACGCGGCGTTCCCGTCCACGGCCTGGCCCGCTCTCGACGCGGGGTGGGGCTCCATTCCCGCTATCTCGCCGCCGGATTCATCCACCCCCGCCGAGACGCGGCGATGATCGAGGCGATTCGCCGCCACGCCGACGCCCACGGCATCGCCCTGTTGATGGCCATCTCCGAGCCGGACCTGCTCTTTCTGCAAGAACGCGCCGAAGAACTGCCGGGGATGCGCCTGCTGCTCCCCCCCCCCGACGCCCTCCACCAGGTTCTGGACAAGGCCCAAACCCTGGAACTCGCCCAACGGCTGGGCCTCTCCATCCCCCCCACCCGCCATCCCCGGTCGGCGGAAGAGGCCCCGGAGATCGCCCGGGAGCTTCCCTTTCCCGTGGTGCTGAAGTGGGCCGACCCCCAACGGGCGGCCCCGATCCTGGCGGCCCACGGGATCCCCCTGCTCAAGGCGGAGATCCTCGCCACCCCCGAAGCCCTCGCCGCCGCCCTGCGCCGTTTTCAACCGGCGGGCCTCTTCCCCATGGTTCAGGGATGGGTTCCGGGGGTGGGGGTGGGGCAGTCGTTTTATCTCTGGAGAGGGGAGACGCGGCTCTTTTTTCAGCATCGACGGTTGCATGAGTGGCCGCCGGAAGGGGGCTATTCCACCCTCTGCGAAAGCCTGCCCGGCGACGCCTTTCCCGAGCTGCGCCGTCAGTCGGAGGCGTTGTTGCGGGCCCTCGGCTGGGAGGGGGCGGCGATGGTGGAGTATCGCCTGGACCCCGCCACCGGTCGGGCGGCGCTGATGGAGATCAACGGGCGTTTTTGGGGAAGCCTCCCCCTGGCCTCCCACTGCGGCGCGGCGTTCGGCTGGATGACCTATTGCTGCCAGGGATTGGAACGCCCCCCTCCCGAACCGGCCTCGCCCCCCCGGGCCGGGGTGCGGTGCCGCTTCGCCTTTCCCGAACTGCGCCGCCTGGTCGCCCTGTTCTCCCGCCGCCGCCGCGCCGATCCCCTCTTCGAGGCCCATCCGTGGCGGGATTTGGCGACCTTCCTGGGGCAATCCCTGGACCCTGCCCTGACTCACTATGTTTGGGATCGAGAGGATGCTGTCCCCTTTTGGCGGGATCTGGAATACGCCCTGCGCTCCCGGCTGCCCGGCTGGCGGGAGGAGGGATCATGACCCCCCGCCCGCTCCCCCCCCTCGAAATCTGCCTGACGGTGGATGTGGAAGGGGATGTGAACGGGGCCTTCGTCGATCCCGAGGGGCGGCGGCCGCTGCTGCGGGAGGCGATCTGGCGCGAGGCGGGGGGGATCTCCCACGGCTTGGGATTCCTCCTGGAGACCCTGCGGGCGCACCGTCTGCCCGCCACCTTTTTTCTCGAAACCGCCCAGATGTTCTGCTTCGGCCCGGAGACCATGGGGCGGGTCTCCCGGGTCATCCTGGGGGAAGACGAGGGACATGATATCCAACCCCACCTCCATCCGGCGTGGCGCTTTTTCGCTCACGGGGATTGGCGGGAGCGGATTCGCGCCGGAGAGCGTCCCCAGGACGCCCTGGCGGACCTCTCCCCCGAGGCGTTGGACACGCTTCTTCCCGAATGCCGGGACATTTTTCACGGCATGACGGGGCGCATGCCCAGCGGCTTCCGCGGCGGAAATTTGTCTGTGAACGCTCACGTGCATCCCGCCCTGGCCCGGGCGGGCTTCTCCTTCGCCTCCTGCGTCGGGCGGGGATACTTTACGCCCCGAGAGCCGGGGTTGCGTTGGTCGGGGGGCGTTCACGCCGTCGGCGGGGTGGTGGAAGTTCCCGTGAGCAGTTTTCGCCTCACCCCCCTGCCCTGGGGACCGTGGCGATTGTTGACCGTGGCGGGGACGCCCTGGCGGGAGATGGACCATCTGTTGCGTCAGGCCGCCGCGTTGGGCGCGGGTCCGGTGGTGATCCTGACCCATCCTTCCGAGTTTGCCGAGCCGCTGGACGGGGACGGTCGGGCCTATCGCCCCCGGGAGGCGATTCAGGCCCGGTTTCGCCGGTTGTGCGCGCTGCTGGCGGGAGAGCCGGAACGGTGGCGGGTGGTCGGCCTGGCCCAGGCGGCGCAGGCCGAGCCCCGGGTGGCGGGGCGGGTGTTGCATGGGGCGTGGCAAGGCCCGTGGCAAAGAAGGCGCGAAAACGGATAGCGCCAGGGGATGGAACGACGGTTCGTATAGGGTCATTCAAAACCAGTTTTATACATTGCCAGCGAAAGATTTTACGCTCGTCATTCCCGCGAAAGCGGGAATCCAGGAAAGCCGATCAATGGATGGCTCCCTTCAAACAAACGGAAAAAGTGCTTGGTTCCTCGTAGCAAAATCTGCATTTCCCTCCCCACCCCCTGGATTCCCGCTTTCGCGGGAATGGCGTCATCGTGGTTGGGGAGTTGGTTGCATAACCCAGGCGCCGCTTGACGATATGTGCAATTTTAAAATGGAATTGCTATAAACGGGACTGCGGCTTGATTCGGGCCATCCATGGCCCTCTCCCTGAGGGCTGGCTTCGCCAGTCCGATTGTGCTTTCCTGCACAATCGTCGCCGGAGGCGACCAGATTTTCCCGGAATCCTACTTTTGCGGCCATCACGTGATGTATAAAACCTGATTGGAACTGCTATATTTGCCGCATGGGAAGGATTTCTTGGTGTAGGATGATGGGCTTGGGTTGAAAAATGGGCGTCCATGGGCATCCCTGGGCATCCACGAACGCGACGGAACGCGCCTGACCGAGGCGGGAGGACGAGGCATGGGGGGTTGGATCTGGATGTTGCCGCTGCTGTTGACGGCGGCCTTGGCCTGGACGTTCGCGCCCCTGTTCCTGCGCAAGGGGGAGGCCCCGCTGGCCGCCGGACTGGAGGACGATCCCCGGGCGGTGCTGGTGGAACGGCGGGATCTGCTGCTGCGCCAGTTGAAGGAGCTGGAGCTGGACGCCGAATCCCGCCTGATGAGCCCCGAGGAGGCGCAAGGCAGCCGCGCCGAGTTGGAACAGGAGTTGGGCGAAGCGTTGACCGGGCTGGATAACACCGCCGCCCTGTCCGCCGCCGCCCCTTCTCCCGCCGCTGCGGCGGTGGTCAACGATGAGTCCCGGCGGCTGCGCCGACTGGTGGATCGGCTCTCCGGCGCGGTGTTGATGGTGCTGATGGCCGTCGTTGCCGTCGCGCTTTATCTGGTGATGGGAACCCCCATCCCGCCGCCCGCCTCCCAGGAGGCCGGGGGCGCGCCCCACGCCGCGCCGCAAATCGCCGCCATGGTGGAGCAACTGGCCCAACGGCTGGCCAGCCAGCCCGACGACCGGGAGGGGTGGCTCAAGCTGGGCCGTTCCTACGGCGTGATGGGCCAGGCCGATCAAGCGATGGCCGCCTACCAACACGTGCTGCAACGTTTTCCCAACGATCCGGAGGGCTTCGCCGGGCTGGCGGAACTCCAGGTGCAAAGCGAGGATCCCCGCCTCGTCGCCCAGGGCGCGGAAAACTATCGCGCCCTGCTGGCGCAACGTCCCGACAACATGGACGCCCTGTGGGTGCTGGGCATGCTCTCCTTCCGCGGCGGCCAGGCGGCGGAAGCGGTGGGCTATTGGGAGCGGCTCAACCGTCTGATGCCGGTGGATCACCCCTCCCGGGCCATGGTGCAAGAGGCCCTGACCGAGGCGAAACAGGCCACCGCCCGGGCTCCCGGCGGTCCCCCCCCGGGCGGACCGGCGGTGCCTGCCGCGCCCTGACCGCCGCACGAGGCTGACGGGGGAGCATCGGGATGCACGTCACCGACGGAATGTTGATTCTGGCCCTGCTGCTGCAACTCGCCGCCGCCCTTTCGGCGATGCGGCTGATGCGCTTGCGCCATCGCACCTGGACCAGCCAGCTGTTGGTCGCCTGTTCCCTCATCCTGGCGCTGCACCAGGGCCACGACCTGGGGCGCTCCCTGCTGTGGGAGCCGGGATTCGACCCCAGCCTCTTCGCCGCCTTGACCGCCCTGCTCATCGCCCTGCTGATGGCGGCGGGAATCAGCGGGGTGGGGCGGTTGATCCGCTCGCTGCAACAGACCGAATCCCGCCTGCAAGAGAGCCTGGAGTCCCTCTCCCGAGCCCAGGCCATCGCCCAGGTGGGGGCCTGGGAGTGGAACATCCTGACCAACGAACTGACCTGGAGCGATGAAATTTTTCGCATCTTCGGTCATCCGCCCCAGGCTTTCATCCCGGATTACGCGGCTTTTCTCCGCGCCATCCACCCCGCCGACGTCGACCGGGTGGAGCGGGAGGTGCAACGGGCCCTGGAACATCCCGACCACCCCTACAACGTGGAACATCGCATCCTCCGCCCCGACGGCAGTCTGCGCATCGTCCACGAAAAGGGGGAGGTGATCCGCGACCCCTCGGGCAAGCCGTTGGTCATGATGGGCGCGGTCCACGACATCACCGAGCTGCGCCGGGTGGAGGAACACCTGCATACCGTCACCCAGACCTTTCACGAAGCCCTGGGCGAAATGGGCAGCCAGATGGAGTTGGCCGCCAAGGTGTTCGAACACGCCATCGAAGGGGTGACCATCACCAACGCCGAGAATGTCATTCTTTCGGTCAATCCCGCCTTTTGCGCCATCACCGGCTATGCGTCGGAGGAGGTGATCGGCCAGACGCCGCGCCTGCTCCGCTCCGACCGTCACGAACCAGCCTTTTATGCCGAAATGTGGAAAACCCTGGCCCGGGACGGCTTCTGGCAGGGGGAGATCTGGAATCGGCGCAAGTCGGGGGAGGCCTTTCCCGAACATTTGACCATCACCTCGGTGCGGGACGAGCAAGGCCGTCCGACCCATTATATCGCCCTGTTCCACGATCTGTCGGACTTGCGCCGCAGCGAGGAGGCGTTGCACCTCAAAACCTTCTACGACGCCCTCACCGGACTGCCCAATCGGGAACTCTTCCGCGACCGGCTGCGCATGGCGTTGCGCCAAGCGCGGCGGACCAAGCGGCGCATTGGCGTGGTGGTGTTCGATCTGGATCTCTTCAAACATGTTAACGACACCCTGGGCCACATCAGCGGCGATCTGCTGCTGCAAGAGGCGGGGGCGCGGATGACGGCGGCGCTGCGCGAGGGCGACGCGGCGGCCCGGCTGGGGGGCGACGAGTTCGCCCTGCTCCTGGAGGAACTGGCCGACGCCCGGGAGGCGGCCCACGTGGTCCAGCGGGTGTTTGATCATTTCCTCCCCCCCTTCGTCCTTTCCGGTACTGAACTTTACGTCACCCTGAGCGCCGGCATCGCCATTTTTCCCGACAACGGCGAGGATGCCGACCTGCTGTTGCGCAACGCCGACATGGCCCTGCATCGGGCCAAGGATTTGGGTCGTCGCAACTTCCAGTTTCACACCCCGGAGATGGACGCTCGGGTCAACCGTCGCCTGCGGTTGGAAAACGACATGCGCAAGGGGTTGGAACGGGGGGAGTTCCTCCTTTTCTATCAGCCCAAGATCGACACCGCAGGGATGAAACTGGGGGGGATGGAGGCCCTGGCGCGGTGGAAGCATCCCGAGCAGGGGATGATCTCCCCGGCGGATTTCATCCCGGTGGCGGAGGAGACGGGATTGATCGTCCCCATGGGGGAGTGGATCCTGCGCGAGGCGTGTCGTCAGGCGCAGGCCTGGGTGGACGCCGGTCTGCCCCCCATGACGGTGGCGGTGAACCTTTCGGCGCGGCAGTTTCGCGAGGCCAATTTGCTGCAAATGGTGGATCAAGTTTTGGCGGAGTCCGGTCTGGTGCCAGAGCAGCTGGAGTTGGAGATCACCGAAAGCATGGTGATGAGCGATGTGGAACAAGCCATCGACACCATGCGGGCGTTGCGGGAGCGGGGGGTGCGCATCGCCGTGGACGATTTCGGCACCGGCTACTCCTCCCTCAACTATCTCAAGCGGTTTCCCGTGCACGCCCTCAAGGTGGATCAGCATTTCATCAAGGATGTGATCACCAGCGGCGAGGATGCGGCGATTGTGGCGGGCGTCATCCGGTTGGCCCACAGCCTGGGGCTGGAAGTGGTGGCCGAGGGGGTGGAGTTGCGGGAGCATGTGGACTTTTTGCGTCAGTTGGCCTGTGAAACCCTGCAAGGCTACTATTTTTCCCGTCCCTTGCCGTCGGAGGAGTTCGCCGCCTTCGCCAGGCGATGGGGGGAGAAGGAAACCTTGCCGCCCGGTGCCCCATGAAAAATCCGCGCATCGATTATCTGCTGGTAGGACTGTTTACCCTGGCCATGGGGGCGGGGATTCTCTTGGCTGCGGCCCTGCTCAGCGGGCGCACCGGTCCCACCGACGACTATTCCGTCCATTTTGACAACGCGGGCGGGGCCAAGTATGGCACGCAGGTGCTGTATGAAGGGTTCCGCGTGGGGCAGGTGGAGGAGATCGTTCCGATTTTCGAGGGGAGCCGCACCCGGTTCAATATTCGTTTTTCGGTGCGGGAGGGGTGGCGGATTCCCGTGGACAGCGTGGCGTTTCTCGCCGCCACCGGGTTGCTTTCCCCCATTTCGTTGAACATCGAGGCGGGCCACTCGTCCCAGTCTGCCCACCCCGAATCCCGGCTGCTGAGTCGGGAGCGGGTTGATCCCATGCGCATGGTGGCGGATCTGGGGCAGGAGATGCGCCGCTTCACCGAGGAGGGGGTCAAGCCGTTGATGGGGCGGCTCAACCGCACCCTGGACAATGTCAACGGCATTCTGGAGGGGGATGGCAAGGAGTTGGCGGGGCGGCTCAACCGTCTGGCGGGGGAGTTGGCGGATCAGATCCCGGCGGTGTTGGAAAAAACCCAGGGATTCGCCGCCCGGCTGGAGGGGTTGGCGGGGCGTCTGGAGGGGTTGTCCACCCAGGAGAACGTGGACCGTTTCACCGGAATGATGGACAACCTGCAACAAACCACCGCCAACATGGCCCGTTTGAGCGCCGATCTGCATCAAACCCGGGAGCAGGCCGACCGTCTGCTCTCCACCGTCAACACCGCCTTGAACGAGCGCAAGGAGGATGTGGATCGCTCCCTGGCCGATGCGCGCTATGTCCTGGAGTCCCTGGCCAAGCACGTCGATGCGGTGAGTCGGAGCCTGGAAGAGACCAGTCGCAATATGGAGGAGTTCTCCCGGCGCATTCGGCGGGATCCTTCCAGTTTGGTGTGGAGCAAGCAACCGGCGGAGGAGATGCCGTAGCGCGCCGCGCCCCTTTCTTTTTCGCGGCTTCGCCTCCGAATCCCGGAGGGACGCCCCCCTTCCAGCCCGACGCCCGCGATCCGATGCCGCCTTCACCCCCCCCCTTCCCCCTGGCCCTGGATCTCTCCTGGCTGTGGACGCCGCTCTTGCTGCTCACCCTGGGGGGAGTGGCGGTGGGGCGGATTCCCCGGTGGCGCATGAACCGGGCCACCATCGCCCTGGTGGGGGCGGTGGGGTTGATCCTCACCGGGGCGCTGACCCTGGATCAGGCCTTTCGGGCCATCGATCTCAACACCCTGGCGTTGCTGTTGGGGATGATGATCCTCAACGCCAATCTGCGCATCGCGGGATTTTTCCGACTGGCGGCGGGGGTCATCGCCCGCCACGCCGGCTCCCCCACCCAGTTGCTGGCCTGGACCATCGCCGTCGCCGGTGGGTTGTCGGCGCTCTTTCTCAACGACACCGTGGTGTTGATCCTCACCCCGCTGCTGCTGGAGACCGTCTTCGCCCTGGGACGTCACCCCTTGCCCTACCTGGTCGCCCTGGGCGTGGCGGCCAACGTCGGCTCCGCCGCCACCATCATCGGCAATCCGCAAAACATGCTCATCGGCATGGCCTCGGGGATCCCCTTTCTCGAATTCGCCCAGCGCCTCGCCCCCGTCTCCCTGGGGGGGATGCTCCTGGCCTGGGGGGTGATCCGCTGGGTCTATCGTCGGGAGTTGGCCCTCGTCCTCCCCCCTCGCCCCCCCGAGGCCCGCGGGCGGGTGATCCTCTATCGCCCGTTGCTGCGCAAAAGTTTGATCGCCGCCGCCCTGCTGCTGGCGGGATTGCTCATCGGCGTTCCCATCCCCCTGGCCGCCCTGACCGCCGCCTCGTTGCTGCTGCTTACCCGGCGCATCAAGCCGGAACGGGTCTTTGTCGAGATCGATTGGGGATTGCTGCTCTTTTTCGCCGGACTGTTTGTCGTCACCCGCGCCCTGGAAAGCTCCGGCCTGGGGGAGGGGTTGCTCCAGGCGATGCGCCATTGGGCCCAGGGAGGGGTTCCCGCCCTCACCGCCGCCGCTGCCATTTTGAGCAACGTCGTCTCCAACGTTCCGGCGGTGCTGTTGTTCCGTCCCTTGATCGGCGAGTTGGCCGACCCCCAGCAGGCTTGGCTGGTCTTGGCCATGGCCTCGACCTTGGCGGGCAATCTCACCCTGTTGGGATCGGTGGCCAATTTGATCGTCGCCGAGGCGGCGCGATCCCGGGGATTCCATTTGAGCTTCGGCGGATTCCTCCGGGGAGGGGTTCCCGTCACCTTGCTGACCCTGGCCTGGGGGGCGTGGTGGTTGGGCGGGTGAAGGGTGCGGAAGGTTCGACCCGCCCCCCCCGTGAACGGTGCGCCGGATGGCACCAAGTGAGGAGAGTGGTTGGGAAAAGCTTGGCGAAATCCCCCATTCAGGGGTAGAATCCCACGCAAGAGCAGGCGGCGATTTCGCAGGCACCGGCGGCGGACTTTCCGCCCCAACGGCGCGGCTTCACCACGGCCCCCCCCAGCGGATGTTGTCTCATCATGGCCCACGATTGGCGGAAGTATCCCTGCCGAAATTTTTTTGATGAACTGATCCAACCCGACGGCCATCCTCGCCCCGGGGCGAAGGCGTTGTGCCGCTATCTCGCCCATCTGGACGGCAAGGAGATTCGACGACGGCAAAAGGCGGCGGAACTGGCGGTGCTAAACCTGGGCATCACCTTCACCGTCTATTCCGAGGGGGACAACATCGATCGGGCGTGGCCCTACGACATCATCCCCCGCATCTTCGCCCTGTCGGAGTGGCGCGAGGCCGAGTTGGGGCTGAAACAGCGGCTGAGGGCGCTGAATCTGTTCATCAACGACCTGTACAACGGGCAGCGCATCCTCAAGGACAAGGTGTTCCCCGCCGAGGTGCTGGAAGGGTCGAAAAATTTTCGTCCCCAGTGCCAGGGCATGACCCCGCCCCTGGGGGTCTGGGCCCACATTTGCGGCAGCGACATGGTGCGGGACAAGGATGGAACCCTCTACGTCCTGGAAGACAATTTGCGGGTGCCCTCCGGCGTCTCCTACATGCTGGAAAACCGACTGCTGACCAAGCGTATCTTTCCCGAGCTGTTCGCCAACTACGAAATCGCCCCGGTGGACGACTACCCCTCGCAGTTGTACGAAATGCTCTCCTCCCTCTCCCCCCGCTCGGTGGAACACCCCACGGTGGTGGTGCTGACCCCGGGCATCTACAACTCGGCCTATTTCGAACACATCTATCTGGCCCAACAGATGGGGGTGGAGTTGGTGGAGGGGCGGGATCTGGTGGTGGGGGACGATGACGTGGTCTACGCCCGCACCATCGCCGGACTCAAGCGGGTGGACGTGATCTATCGCCGGGTGGACGACCTGTTCATCGATCCGGAGGCCTTCGAGCCCGATTCGGTGCTGGGGGCGCGGGGATTGATGCGGGCGTGGCGCAAGGGCAAGGTGGCCCTGGCCAACGCCCCCGGCTCCGGCGTCGCCGACGACAAGGTGGTCTACGCCTTCGTCCCCGAGATCATCCGCTACTATTTGGGGGAGGATCCCATCATCCCCAACGTCCCCACCTTCAAGTGCATGATTCCCGCCGAACGCCAGCACGTGCTGGCCAACTTGAAGGAGATGGTGGTCAAACCGGCCAACGAATCCGGCGGTTACGGCATGTTGGTGGGGCCCCGCTCCACCGCCGAGCAGCGCGCCCAGTTCGCCGACCTGATCAACGCCAATCCCCGCAACTACATCGCCCAACCCACCCTCACCCTCTCCACCGTCCCCACTGTGACGGGCCACGACCTGGAACCCCGGCATGTGGATCTGCGCCCCTTCATCCTGCAGGGCAAGGAGATGTACGTCACCGCCGGAGGCCTGACCCGGGTGGCGCTGGTCAAGGGGTCGCTGGTGGTCAACTCCTCCCAAGGCGGCGGCAGCAAGGACACCTGGGTGGTCAACGATCATGGGGAGGGAACCTGAGATGCTCTCCCGCGTCGCGGAAAATATTTACTGGATGGGCCGCTACATGGAGCGGGCGGAAAACACCGCGCGGCTGATCAACGTTACCACCAACCTGCTGCTGGACATGCCCCGCTGGCTCCCCGAACTGGGGGAAGGATGGGATCGCCTCATCTCCATCACCGGCAGCCACCAATCTTTTCAGGGGCGGGAACCCACCGAGGAAAACGTGGTGGGTTTTCTCGTGGACTGCCGAGACTACCCCGGATCGGTCATCTCCTGCCTGCACCAAGCCCGGGAGAACATGCGCACCACCCGGGAGATCTTCCCCCGGGAGGCGTGGGAGTACCTCAACGACCTCTACCTGCGGGCCAGGGAGGATGTGGGCCGCAGCCTGGGGGCGGCGGAACGCCATCCTTTCCTCACCGAGGTGATCGAGGGGTCGCAAAAAGTCACCGGACTGCTCCACGGCGCCATGAGCCGGGACGAGGCCTTTGAATTTTTCCTGTTGGGACAAAATCTCGAACGGGCGGACATGACCACCCGCATTCTCGACGTGCGGGCGGCCAGCTTGTCCAACTCCGCCGGTCGCACCCTGCTCCCCTACGAAAATTCCCAATGGCTGGCGGTGCTGCGCTCGGTGTCGGGGTTGCAGATGTACCGCCGCCACGTCATCAGCCGCATCTCCGGAACCGACGTGCTGCGCTTTTTGCTGATGGATCGCCGCTTCCCCCGGGCCTTCCTGCGCTGTCTCTACGCCGCCGACGCCTCCCTCGCCCGCCTGCCCCGCAACGCCGCCGTCCGCGAGATGGTCTATCAGGTGGCCGCCATGGTGGAGAGCGCCCCCCTCGACCGTCTGCTGCAAACCGGGCTGCGGGAGTTCCTCGATCAGTTGCAGGTGGAACTGGGAGAAATGCATCTGCGGCTGGTGGAATCCTACTTCCAGACCTCCCTGACCGCCAAGCGCGGCGGATAATTCCCCCCGCACCTTCATCCCCCGGATCGCGCGCGGAGGTTCCCCCCTTCTCCCGCCGGTCCAGAGGGGGAGGGGAGGGGGGGCGCTTTGGCGAAGGGGGACAGGGAACGGCCCCCCCCCAAGCCCCCTTCACCTTTTTTTGCTTGGGCCTGCTTCTTTCTCTTCCTTCATACCCCGAAGCCCCCGGTCTCCATGGCCCTCTTGGCCAACCGCGCCATCTGCTCCGGAGCATACCGCTCGGCGCTGAAAATGAGGTCATGACACGCCCGCTCGGTGGGAAAATGGTCCCGCAACTGACGCAATAACCGCTCCCGACGCTCCGCCGCCTCACGAACCAAAACCAACGCCTCGTCCAACGCCACCCCATCGGCTTGAGCCACCCGACGCGCGCAAAACCCCTCCGAAGCCTCCACCCGCACCCGGAAAACCTTCTGACTGCCCAGAATTAAATGACAACCCTCCCCCAAAATCACCCCCCCGGTGGGAACCACATCCAATACCGCCTTGACCAGAGGAAGATAACGCTCCCATCCGCGATGTTTGCCGTCGGCAAAACCAGGCAATAAAACCCGCACCCACTTTTCCAAACGCCCCGCCTTGGAATCCTCCTTGCCGCGGGATTGCTCCTTCTCCTCCAGAGAGACGGCAAGCAACGCCTCCGGCTCGTGGACGCTGACTCCCAACATGGCGGCCAAACTCAACCCCACCTGACGACAGTTGGTCCCCGGCATCCCCGAAAGCGTCACCAGAGGGGGAGAAGCGTTGCGTCCACCGACGCACCCCGAAAGCGTGTAGATTTCCGGTTGTCGCCGGGCGACGCTCCGGCTGCGCAACGTCGTGGCGCTCATGATGGGATGATGTCCCCGAACGTGGGAGGAAGAAGGAAAAAGCAGACCGAACAAGGCCCGGGCCGGACATTATGCCGCCCCGCCCCGTCAATCAAGGGTTGACCCCGAGAGAGACGAAATCATGGTGCCACCGGCACCCGCATTTTCTCGCCGGAACGCTTGCTCCGCGCCTTGGACTTCGCCCCTTGCTCCTCGTCCACCGCGCCGCCCAGCCCCAACCCGGCCTCGTCGGCCTTGCGCTTGGACAGATTTTGCCGATAGATGGGCATCACCTCCGCAAGCGTCTCCTGATTTTGCCCGATGCGGGTGTCGTCGCTGGGGTGGGTGGAGAAAAATTCCGGCGTCTGACCTTTCTCCTTGTGGATCTCCTCCTTGAACCGCTGCCACAGGGCGACGGCCTGTTCCGGATTGTACCCGGCCATGGCCATGAAATACATGCCCATGCGGTCGGCTTCCGATTCGTGCAAGCGGCTGTAGGGCATCAACACGCCAAAGGTGGCGGCGGCCCCGAAGGCGGCGGACATCAACTCAATCTTGCCCTTGTCATAGGCGGAGAGGGTCTTGGACTGCTTCGCGGCGGAAGCGGAAAGTCCGGCGGCAACCGCCGCCCCGGCGACGGAGACGAGAACATTCTGGCTCATCCGCTCGCTGCCGTGCTGGGCGATGGCGTGGGCCACCTCGTGACCCAACACCGCCCCCAACCCCTCGTCATCCCGGGTCAGGGGAAGAATGCCGGTGTAGACCACGATCTGTCCCCCCGGCAGGCAAAAGGCGTTGGGGGTTTTGTCGTCCTCCACCAGGGTGAAACTCCAGTCGTAATCCTTGAGTTGATCGGAAAGTTGCTGCTCGGCCATGTAACGTTCCACGGCGTGTTGAATGCGCCGTCCCACCCGCTCCACCTGCCGGGCCTCGGGCGTGTCGTGGATCACCTTGGCTTTTTTCAAAAAATCGCCGAGGGCGGTGGCGGATTGGGACATGATCATGCTTTGGGGCATGATGGCCAGTTGGCTGCGTCCGGTGAGGGGGACGTTCTGACAGGCGACCAGCAGGCCGCCGCACAACGCCAGAAGACTCCAGGAAAATAAGATTTTTTTCATTCAATGCACCCCGCTTCGCAAGCCGATTCGCCATCAGGCCGATGACGCGCCCGAAAGGATCGATTATACCTGGATCACGGAGGGAATCAATCGGCGCGACGGATCACCCCAAGGGCAGCCGCGCCTCCACGCGAAATCCCCCCAGGTTCGGCGAACGGGAGAAAATCATCGAGCCCCGATAATGTTCCACGATCTCCCGGGCGATGGAGAGGCCCAGCCCATGCCCCTCCTTGGATTCGTCCAGCCGCACCCCACGCTGGGCCAACGCCTCCCAGTGTTCGTCGGGAACCCCAGGGCCGTCGTCCTCCACCACCAGGCAGACCACCTCCCCCGCGTTGCGGGACTCCCGCCGCACCGTGAACACCACCCGCTCCCGTCCCCACTTGAAGGCGTTGTCCAGCAAATTGCCCAGCAACTCCATCATCTCCTCGTGGTCGCAGGGGAGGACCAACCCCGGGGGTAGGTTCATCTCCGGTTCGATTTTTTTGGCGTAATAGATGCTGCGCAGGGTGCGCAACAGCGGGGGAAGCTCCTTTTCCAGCACGAAACGGCGACCCGGCAGGGCGAAATCCGACAACCGGGCGCGGCGCAACTCCCGTTCCAGCAGTTGATGCAGCTGGTTGGTCCGCTCCAGCAGGGCGGAGCGCAAGTCGTCGTTCGCCGCCGGATGGTGGGCCAACTGGGCCAGGGCCGCCAGGGGCGTCTTGAGGGCGTGGGCCAGATTGCCGATGGTGTTGCGGGAACGCTCCATCCGCTGCTCCATGCCCTGCATCAAATGGTTGATCCGCGCCGCCAAACGGCGCATCTCCAGGGGAATCGCCTCGTTCAGACGCGAGATCCGCCCCGCCTCCAACTCCTCCAACTCCCGGCGAATCCGATCCAGGGGGGACAACGCCCGATGCGCCGCCACCGCCAAACCGCCCCCCAGCAACGCCAGAAAAGCCAGGGAGATGAGGGTGTAACGGGTTTGAAAGGCCGCCAGATCCTCCTCCACCGGGGTCAGATCCTCGGCCACGGCGATGGTCAGCACCCGCTCCCGCAAGGGCAGGCTGCGCACCAGGGCCAGCAGACTCTGCCCCTTCGGACCCACCAACTTGAGCCGCTTTTTCTCCCCCATGATCACCGGGGGGAAATCGAGGACAAAATCCCCCAGCGAGCGCGAGCGCAACACCTGTGGGGCCTCCCCCTCACCGCCGGAAAAGGTCAATTGATAGTAATATCCGGAAAAGGAGAAATGAAACAACGCATCGACGTTGGCCTCGTCCAAGCGGATGTGGTCCCCCCGGGCCACCTCCAACTCCGCCAGGATGCTCTCGATCTCCAACTCCATGCGGTCGGAGAGGTAGTCGGCGGTCAAGGTGCGCAACGAGTCGCTGACCACCAACCAGAGCAGGAGAAAAACCACTGGCAGGGTGATCAACATCCCGGTCAGCAGGCGGGCCCGCAGCGAACCCATCACGGGTCGGCACCCGGGATCAGGCCGTCAAAGCGGTAGCCTTGCCAGCGCAGGGTGCGAATCACCTCCTTGCCCATTTTTTTCCGCAAATGGTTGACGTAAACCTCGATGACGTTGGGGTCCACCTCCTTGTCATAGTCGTAGATCCCCCCCATCAACGCCTCCTTGGAGAGAATGCGCCCCGGTTGCAGCATGAACAGGCGCAACAGGCGGAATTCGGCACCGCTGAGCTGCACCACCGCCCCGTCGGGCAGGCGCACCGTTTGACCGGCCTCGTCCAGCCCCAGCCCCCGGGCCTCGATCATCGAGCCCCGGGCGTTGGCGGCGGAACGGTGGATGATCGCCTTGAGTCGGGCGGCCAACTCCTCCACGTGGAAGGGCTTGCCCAGATAGTCGTCGGCCCCCGCCTCGATCCCCTCCACCCGCTCCTGCCACGTATTGCGGGCGGTGAGGACGATCACCGGGACCATCACCCGCTGCCGCCGCCAGCTTCGCAAGACTTCCAGTCCGGGTTTGCGGGGAAGACCAAGATCCAGCACCACGGCTTGATAATGGTCCTCCCGCCCCAACACCTCCCCCTCCTCGCCGTCCATGGCCACATCCACGGCGAAACCGGACTCGACCAGCTTTTTCTTGAGAAACTGCCCCAAGGTGACGTCATCCTCCACCACCAGGATGCGCATGGTCCGGCTCCCCTCGTCCATCGATGATCCCGCGTGTGATCCGGACGGCAGGCCGCGGATCAGGTTTTGATCTGCACCTCCCGAATCACACTGGCCCCGGCCCGGGTGACGACGAACTCCACCCCGACCTCCTTCCACGACGCCCCCTCGCGGGGGATCTCCTGGAAGCGGTCCAGCAGGAACCCGCCCAGGGTTTCGTAGGAGCCGTCCGGCAGGGCGACCCCCAATTCGTCACGCAGCGCCACCAGGGTGATGCGGGGATTGACCTGATAACGGCCCGGCTGGGTTTGACGCCACCACGTGGTGGCCTTCTCCTCCACCACATCGTACTCGTCCCGCATCTCCCCCACCACCCGCTCCATGATGTCTTCCAGCGCCACCAGCCCTTCGCAGCCGCCGTATTCATCCACCACGATGGCCAGCCTGTCCCCCTCCTCGCGGAAGGCGGTCAGCAGATCCTCGATGCTCTTGGAGCCGGGCACGTAGCGCACCGGCTTGATGTGGGTCTTGATGGGATGGCTCTCCGGCTCCTCCATCAGGTCGATGGCGTGGACGCACCCCACGATCCGATCCACCCGCCCGACATAGACCGGCAGCAGCAGATGGGCGTGTTCCCCCGCCACCCGCAACGCCTGCCCCCGGGTGGCGCTCTGCTCCACCGCTCGTACCTCGATGAGGGGGATCATGATATCCCGCGCCTTGGTTTCGCCAAAGTTGAACAGGCGGCGGATCATGCTCTTTTCCACCGGCAGGATGTCGGTCTCGGCGCTCTTCATTTGCAGCGCCATGTCGATCTCCTCCCGCAGGGTGAAGGGGTTGTGCTGCATGCCCCCGCCGAACAGCCGGGTGACCAGATTGACCACCGTGGTGAAGATCAGGATGATGGGGAAAAAGAGCCATGACGCCCCCTTCAGCACATAGATGATGCGAGGGGTCAACACGTCGGCTTTTTGCTGGAAGATGCTCTTGGGCACGATTTCGCCAAAGACCCAGATCAGCGGCGCGACGATGGCGATGGCCACCCAGGCTTTATCCTGGCCCATCAGGTCGATGGCCAGCAGGGTGGCCAGGGAGGTGTTGGTGACGATGGCGACGTTGATCCCCACCAGGGTGGTGGAGAGGAGCCATTCCGGGGTTTTGAGCATGTCCAGGGCGAGTTGCGCCCCCCGGGAGCCCTTGGCCGCCTGATGGCGCAGCTTGAGCCGGTCGGCGGAGACCACCGCGATCTCCGACCCGGCGAAAAACGCCTCCATCATCAAACAAAGCACCATGAAAAGGATGATCGTCGAGACGCTCATGACCGGTTCTCCTGCTCTTGCGTCGCCGTTTCAAGGGCGCTTTCCTCCCCGCCGTCGAGGTGGGGTTGGGGGGTGGAGTCGGGCTCTGGATCCGGGAGGGCGACCTCCGACGTGGTGGGCGTCGGAGCCGCCGTTTCGTCCGGGGCTTCCGCGCCGTCCCCATCTTCGGAGGGAATGCTTTCCTCCGGCGCGGGGCAGACCGACAGCCGGGTGATGCGATTGTTGGCCACCTTCAACACGGTGAAGCGCCATCCCCCGACATCGACTTGCGCCCCCGGTTCCGGCAGTTCCCCCAGGTGGTGCAGCGCCACCCCGCCCACCGTTTCGGCGTGGGTGTCGTCCATCGGGGCTCCGCCCAGCATGCGGTTGAAATCCGCCACCGGCATCACCCCGTCCACCTGATAACAGCCGTCCACGGTGGGGGCGGGGGGGGGGGGTCTCGCTCTTGCGATGGGTTCCCATGGGTCCGAAGATGGTCTCCAGCAGATCCTCCATGGTCACCAGTCCGATGAGCCCGCCGAATTCATCCACCACCATGGCGATGGAGAGCTTGCGCTCGCGGAAGGTGTGAAACAGGCTGGAAACCTTGCGGTTGCCGGTGACGAAATAGGGCTTGCGCAACAGTTTGCACAGCTCCTCCGACTGGCGGGCGAACCCGGGGCCGGATTTCAGCAGATCCCGCAGGTGCAGCACCCCCAGAATATCGTCCCGGTGTCCCTCGTAGACCGGAATCCGGGTGACTTTCGCTTGACGAAAGGTGCGCAACGCCTCGGCACCGCTGCTTCCCTTGGGCAGAAAGGCGATGCGCGCCCGGGGGGTCATCACATCCCGCACCCGCAGATTGCCGAAGTTGAAAATGTTGTCGATGTAGGTCCGTTCCGCGTCGTCCAGCACCCCTTCTTCCGCCGCCTCGCCGGCCAGGGTGCGCACCATATCCTCGGTGACGACGTGGGTCTTGGCCTCCGCCTTGCCGATCATGAGGGTGATCAGATAATCCGCCACCGCCTTCACCACGAGGCGCAACGGGCTGATGAGCCGCATGAAGAGGCTGATGGGGCGGCTGACCAGGGTCGCCGCCGCCTTGTTGTGGCGCACCGCCAGGGTTTTGGGGGTGATCTCCCCCAGCAGCAGCAGGATGGGCAGCATCACCACAACGTTGACCCACCACTTCTCCTCCCCGCCCAGCAACTTGATGAGCAGGGTGGCCGAAATATTGGACGCCGCCACATTGACCAACTCGTTGCCGATCAGGATGGTGGCGATGAGGTTGCGCGGATCCGACAACAACTTGCGCAGCAGCGCCAGCCGGGGGTTCCCCTCCTTCTCCATCTGCTCCAACTGGATGGGATTGAGGGAGAAGATGGCCACTTCGGTTCCCGAAAAGAAGGCCGAACAACCCAGCAAACCAAAGAAAAGCACCAGTTGAAGGAGGACGAAAGGGTCTTGCCAAAAGGTTTCCATGGAAGAACTCACTCTGGAGAAAGGGGGCACCGTCCGACCCGAGGGAGGGCGGTCCAGACGACACGAAGCCCGGCCAACGCCCTTGGCTTCAGCCCCAATTTAGCAACGAATGCTGAAGCGAAGCTGAATCCCATTCAGTTTGAGTTCAGGAGGGTAAAATTGGTTCCTCGGCCATGATGGGTTAGCTATCGTTCGCGCACGCACGATTCGCCCCCAAGTCTTCCGCCGTCGATCAAGTCGACCGGTTTCTCCGAGATGCTACTTCTACTTTGTCAGATCTCCAAAAATGCGGTGTTTCCGCTCGAACATGGCCGATTTGACGCGGTTGGGGCTGCCTAAAGCGTGGCTTAGCCGCCGCATAAGTACATAAAATATGCGTTAAAATTGGGTCTCCACTCTGGCCGAGATTCTCCTTCACGGGAGGCTCTCCTCTTTGGGCGCGCGCGCCATGGCAGCGTCTCCAGGTCCAGACCGAAATGACCCGGAACGATCCCGTCCGCATCCGGCGCTATTCGCCAACCAACGCCTGCAGCGCCGCGCCGGGATCCTCTTCCCGCATCAACGCCTCGCCGATGAGGAACGCCCCCACCCCGCACCCCCGCAATCGGGCCACCTCTTCCCGTCGGTGAATCCCGCTCTCCGCCACCGGAATGCGCCCGGATTCCATCAAGGGAACCAACCGCTCCGTGGTCTCCAACGACGTGACGAAGGTGCGCAAATCCCGATTGTTCACCCCCATCAGAGGGGTCTTCAATTCGTGGGCGGCGGCCAACTCGGGGGCGTCGTGAACCTCCACCAGCACATCCAGACCCAACTCCCGGGCGGCGGATTCCAACTCTTGCGCCTGGGGAACCGACAACACCGCCATGATCAACAAAATGGCGTCGGCCTCCATGGCCCGGGCCTCGATCACCTGGTAGGGATCGTAGAGGAAATCCTTGCGCAACACCGGCAGCTCCACCCGCTGGCGGATTTGCGCCACGTACTCCTCCCGCCCCTGGAAAAAATCCCGGTCGGTCAGGCAGGAGACGCAGGCCGCGCCGTTGGCCGCGTAGCGTTCCGCGATCCACGCCGGATCGAACGCCCCCGGGCGGATCACCCCCTTGGACGGCGACGCCCGCTTCACCTCGGCGATGACGGCGATCCTTCCCGAATCCATCCGCCGCCGAATCGCCGCCTCGAATCCCCGGGGCGCGTCCAACTCCTTCACCCGAGCCAACAACGCCCCCTCGGAAAGGGCGGCGCGACGCTCCGCCACCTCCTCCCGCTTGCGGGCCATGATGCGATCCAAAATGTGCATGACAACTCCGTCTGGTTGACGGTCGGAAAAAATGGTGCCAGGATGACCCGAAGCCCCACAGCGCCGGTTGTTCAGAGGATTTCCCCGGGAATCCTGTCAACCGGGATCGCCGAGAGGGCTATTTTTTTTGGTGAAACGTTAAAACCTCCCGTAATACCCTTCCTTCAAAGCGTCGTAGAGGTTGGCGGCGGAATGGATTTCGCCGTCGTACTCCACCTCCTCGTTGCCCTTCACCTCCATCTCCGAACCGTCCTCCAGCTTGAAGCGGTAGGTGGTGTTGGCCAGATCCTCGTCCTTCACCAGGACGCCCTGGAACGCCTCCGGATTGAAGCGGAAGGTGGTGCATCCCTTCAGCCCCTTTTCGTAGGCGTAGACGTAGATCTCCTTGAAATCGTCGTAGGGAAAATCGGTGGGAACGTTGATGGTCTTGGAGATGGAGGAGTCGATCCACTGCTGGGCCGCCGCCTGGATGTCCACGTGGGCCTTGGGGGGAATGGCGTTGGCGTCGACGAAATAGGGGGGGAGTTGATTCCCCTCCTCGGCGGCGTAGGGTCCGGCGTGGGGATTGACCAACACCCGGTAGGCCAGCAATTCGTAAGAGAAAACGTCCACCTTCTCCTTGCTCTTCTTGCCCTCGCGAATCACGTTGCGGCTGTATTGGTGGGCGAAACTGGGCTCGATGCCGTTGGAGGCGTTGTTGCCCAACGACAGGGAGATGGTCCCCGTCGGGGCGATGGAGGTGTGATGGGTGAAACGACTCCCCTCCGCCCGAATCCGCTCCCGCAACTCCGGAGGAAACTGGGCCAGATAACGGGAATAGCGGGCCAGCAGCTCCTTGCCGGGCAGACGATCCCCCAGCTTGATCCCGTCGGCGGCCATCTCCGGCCGATGGGCCATCATGGTTTCGTCCACCGTGAACAGTTCGTCCATGATCGGGGCCGGACCCTTCTCCCGGGACAACTCCACCCCCACTTCCCACCCCGCCAGGGCCATCTCCCGGGAGACCCGGGCGGTGAACTCCACCGACGGGGCGTCGCCGTAGGTCAGGCCCAGCATGGTCAGGGTCGACCCCAGACCGAGATAGCCCATGCCGTGCCGCCGCTTGCGGGCGATCTCCGCCCCCTGACCGGGGAGGGGCAGGCCGTGCAGCTCCACCACGTTGTCCAACATGCGGGTGAAAATCCGCACCACCTCGCGATAGCGCTCCCAGTCGAACGCCGCCTGGGCGGTGAAGGGATGATGCACGAAGCCGGTCAAATTGACCGAACCCAGCAAACAGGCCCCATAAGGGGGCAATGGCTGCTCACCGCAAGGATTGGTGGAACGAATGTTCTCGCAAAACCACAGATTGTTCATCTCGTTGACCCGGTCGACGAGGATGAAGCCGGGTTCGGCGTAGTCGTAGGTGGAGGACATGATCACATCCCACATCCGCCGGGCGGGCATTTTGCGATAGACCCGGCAGGCCACCTCCCCCCGCTCGTTGAGCCGATAGGCCGCCTCGATCACCGACCAGGGGCGCCAGACCAACTCGACGGAGGGGTCGGCCAACTCGTGGCGGTTGGCGGGAAAGACCAGCTCCCACTCCTGATCGTGCAGCACCGCCTCCATGAACCCGTGGGTGATGAGGCACGACAGATTGAACTGCCGCAACCGCCCCGCCTCCCGCTTGGCGCGGACGAAGTCCAGCACGTCGGGGTGGGTGATGTCGAAGGTGGCCATCTGCGCCCCGCGACGCCCCCCGGCGGACGAGATGGTGCGGCACATGGCGTCGAAAATATCCATGAACGACAACGGGCCCGAGGTGCTGGCCCCCGCCCCCGCGACAAACGCCCCCTTGGGCCGCAACGTGGAAAATTCATAGCCGATGCCGCACCCCGCCTTCAGGGTCAGCCCCGCCTCGTGAACCCGGCTGAGAATTTCATCCATGGAGTCCCGGATGGTCCCCGAGACGGTGCAGTTGATGGTGCTGGTGGCCGGCTTGTGGGCCTGGGCCCCGGCGTTGGAGACGATCCGCCCCGCCGGAACTGCGCCGTTTTTCAGCGCCCAGAAAAATCGCTCCTCCCACTCCTCTCGGCGGGCGGGCTCTTCCGTCGCCGCCAGGGCCTTGGCCACCCGGCGATAGGTTCCTTCCAGGTCGAGGTCCAGGGGCTGGCCGTCCTTGGTCTTCAGGCGATATTTTTTGTCCCAGATGTCCAGCGAGGCGGGCTGCATGGGAACGGTTTCCGGTTCCCGGTCGAGCGAGGCGAGGGGCAGACGACGCACGGCATCGGACATGAGCGAATCACCTTGAAGGTCAACCTGTTACCACGGAATAACACCCCCTCGCCCCGCGCTGCGGCGGGTCACGAAGGGGCCTATGATAGGGCCAGTGCGGCTCCGAACGAAGTCAAAATAATCGCCCATAAAAAAATCCATGAATGATTTTAGAAATTCTGTACAAAAATAAAAATCTTGGCAATCCGCCGAATTCCACCGTCCCTCCGGGGGATGGCGGCGAACCCGAAGCCCCCAACGCTCCACCGGGTCAAAGGGCGAGGGGCGAGGGGGCGGATGAAAAAAGCGGCGGCAGGCGGCGGGTCTAGCGGCGCTCCTTGTTGAAGGTGGGCAGGCGAATCTCCTCCCGCTCGGAGATTTTCTTGAGTTCCAGCAGCACCTCTTTTTGCCGCTCCTTGATGTAACCGTTGAGAATCGCCTCCTCCCGCTTGCCGGGGAAAATTTTCAGCCCCAGGGAGGAGCCTCCGGCCTCCAGCTTGCGCGCCCCGACCACGGTTCCGCTGAGGGTGAACTCGTAGGAGGGCGGAAGAAAAAGTTCCACATCCACCGCCTCGTCAATGTTCAGGGGATCGCTCCGGGGCAGTTCGATGCCCAGGCCATGGAGGGAGATGTCCAGCAATTTGCCGGAAAAGGTCTCTCCCTTGCTGGTGAGGACGATTTTGATGGGCAGGGCGGGACGAACCCGCACGTTCTCCCGGCGGGCGTTGCGGGGATTGGCCAGATGGAACCGCCCCATCACCGCCACCGGCTCATGGGCGTCCAGGGAGATAACGTAGCCTTTCACCAATCCCGGGAGGTTGGGGCTTTTAAAATAGGTGTGCCCCTCCTTGCGGATAATCGCCGCCTGGGTGCGTTCCAGGCCAATGCGCGCCTGGTTGCGTTCGGGCAGAAGTTCCAGCACCTGGGCTTCGTTGGTGACGGGCACATCCTGGTACAGATTGATAGTCTTGAGGGAGATGCGTCCCGCCTGAATGCGGGCCAGCAGATCCAGAATGGGGGTGAGGGTGGTTTGGGCCGTCACTTCCGCCGCCGCCGCTTCAAACTCCTCGGGCTTGGGCGGTTCCAGCCCCCCGCCGCTGGGCAGGTTGCGGCTGAGAAATTGTTGAAACGCGGCCATCTGCCGGGCCGACGCCTGATTTTGGAAAATCATCAAATCCTGGGTCATCTCCAGGATGGTCAGGGAGAAGGCCTTTTGCTCGTTGAGCAACTGCCGATAGCGCTCCTCGATCTCCGGGGTCATGCGGGGGTGGGGTTTTTCCTCGAAGGAGGGGATGAAATGGCGCAAAAAAACGTGCCCCGCCGCCTGGCGCCCCGTCCGGTCCAGGTCGATCTGGTGGATCTCCTTGTAATTTTTCTCGAAATGGGCGACGAACCGTCGCATGTAGGTGCGAAAGAAGGGATCCAGGGGCTTGAGATCGTCCAGGTCGCTGGGCGATGGGGTCTTGGCGTCCATTGGATAACGAGCCTCCTGACCTTGGAGAAGGCGTTCGGAAATGATGGGGTTCCGAAAGCGCCTCAAAGCGGATGTTCCGCGCCACCGACCATCTTGTTGGGATCCTACAAAATCTTAGACAGTCCCCAGGGGAAAAAATCACCCATCGCCTCCGGCTGCCCCCCAAGGCGACCGGCCCCATGGGCTCCCCGGCTCCCGCCTTGCCCCCTGCATCGTATCGGGTATGGAGCCGCTTGGCCATGAAAATGCGCGCTCCCCTCCGGCAGGAGCGCCTGGAGAGGGCGACCCGTCCCCTCCCGCCGGGGCAAGGGGAGGGGGGGAACCAAGGTTCGCGTTGCTTCGTCGGGGGTTCCGGACCTACACTGGGTTCATCGCCCGGCGTTGGAAAGCAGCGCACGAGGAGGAGCCATGATCGCCATCGAGATGGAAGCCCCCATCATCAACCACCGGCTGGAAATTTCCAGCGACCGGCTGCCCGCCCACGTCACCCGGGCGCGGGTGTTGGTCTATTACGAAGAGCCGGAGCCGTGGAACGTGGAGGACACGCCACCGTCCCCCGCCGCCGAAGGCACCGCCCCGCCGGGGGAGGTCGCCCGGGCTCTGGTGCCGTATCGCTTTCAACTCGACGCCCCGCCTTTCGACCGGGAGGAGTTGCATGACCGATGAGCGTCTTTCCCTTCCTCGGGGGGTGAGGCCTGACGCCTACTCCACGGTCAGGGCGTTGAGTTGGGCTTCCAGGGCCTGCTGCTGCTTGACTTCCAGTTGGCGGGCGGCTTCCAGTTCGGCCTGCTGCTTTTCGAGGGCGCTCTCTTTTTCCATCAGCTTGCGGATCATTTGATCGTGGGGAGGGGTTCCCTTGTCCAGGGCGCGAAGATTTTCCCGGATGCGCCCCTGCTCGTTTTGCAACGCCTGCACCGCCTGTTCGGCCCGTTGCGCCCGCTCCCGGGTGGATTCCACCTCCTGATGCAGGGCGGCCACCCGCAGCAGCGCCTCCCGCAGCACGGCGGAGAGTCCCTCGCCTTCCAGCACCACTTGCAGGGCGGAGGCGGTGGTCTCCACCAGGGCCTGGGTCTCCTCCTCGATGCGCTCCTCGCCGACGCGGAAGGTCAGGGTTTGACCGGGAGCCAGTTCCAGGCGAAAGCGTCGCCAGACGGAGGTGGTCTCCAGGGGGGCGTCGGGTTCGATCAATTTCCAGCCGGGGCGCACCGGGTGTTCGAGAATGACGGTTTTGCCCGCGCTGCCGGTGTTTTCCAGGGCATAGGTCCAGTTTTCCCGCTTGATCCCCTGCACCGTCAGCACCCCCTGGACGATCTTGGCGGCGGCCAGACGGCTCTCCTCCTGGCTGGCCGGGGGCAGGGCCTTGACCTCCAGATCCACGGCGTAGGTGATGAAACGTTGCTGGCCGGGGGGCAGGTGATCCAGTTGACCGTCGCCGGCGTAGCCGCCGTTTTCAAACAGCGCCACCGGACCGGGGGGCAGGTGCTTGCCGGTGGTGTTGTCCAGCAGCACCCCGTGGAGCGGGTGGTTGGCCAAGCTGCGCGGATTGTACAGGCTGACGCGGGAGAGTTTGACGGGATCGGCGACGATGGGAATCATGGCCGAGCGGTGGCGGGGCAACGTCACCCCCTCGACGGAGAAACGAAACAACGATCCGCTGGCCGAGGCTTCGGCGGCGGCTTGCAGTCCGCTGGGGTCCACCGGTTGCTCGGTCCAGGGGGCGGAACCGCCGCCGCCGAAACCGTTGGCGCTGGCGTCGGCCATCTCCCGCATCGGGCTGGGGGCGGCCATGGCCGCCGGCGCGGACGCCATGGGCGGAGGAGGGGCGCTTTTGGCCATCATGCGGCGGGCGCTCTTTTCCATCGCCTCCCGGGCGGCCTCCTCCCTGGCCCGGGACAAGTCGATCCCCTCCTCGTGGAGCCGGGGCAGGACGCCGGGTTCCAGGCGGGCCTTGACGGTGGGCCGGGTGGCGTAGAGGGGTTGATCCAGATCCTGAATAAAGGAGATGGGGCGACCGCTGATCAGTTGCAGGCGGATGCGCTCCCAGTCGTGGTCGGTCTGGTTTTCCACGATGGCCCAGCCCTGGACGATGGCGGGGGCCTCCGCCTGTTCCGGCAGCAGCAGGCGATAACTGGTTTTCCATACCGGGGTCTCGACCACGTAGCCGATGCGCGCCTTGCGGGCGTTGGGACCGGGGAAGCGCAGCAGCACCGGACGTTTGTCCTTGCCGCGATGTTGATCCAAGGTCAGCAGGGCCTTGTCCAACTCCTCCTTGAGGGCGGGGTTGAGCAGTTCGATCTGTCGCGCCTCGGACAGGGGGAGGGCCCGCATCTTCCCTTTTTCCGACAGATTGAGCATCCATTCCACGATGGGGGGATCGTTGGGTTGGCGTCCGGGCGTCACCCGCTGCTCTACCCCGAGGATGGCGCCCTCCAGCTTTTCGCCGGAGCGTTCCACCAGCACCCGCGCCCCCCGCAGTTGCTTGATCAGGTCGGGCAGGGTGGGGTCGCCCCCCAGGTTGATCTGGAACTCATCCAGAATGCGGGCGATGGGGTCGCGGGAGGGGTATTCGACGAATCCCGGCTGGCCCCCTCCCAGATCCTCCAGCACCAGGGATTTGAGCAGATCGTTGATCTGCCGGGCGCTGAATTGCAACTGCACCGTCCCTCCGGCGGGGATCTCCCCGGCGTGCTGAAAATAGCCCACGCCGCTGGAAAACAGGGCGACGGTTTTCACCGGCAGCGCCCCGGCCCCCAGCACGGCGGCAGGATTGTCGGCGGCGGGTCGGGTCTGGGCGGCGGCCCCCCCCGGTCCCGACATGGCGGACAGTCCCGCCAGCAAGGCGGCGACGACAAGCCTCTTGGAACCAAGGGAACCAAGGGAACGAAGGGAACGAACGGGTCGTTGGACCATGGCTGGCGAAGGCTCCCGCGGGACGTTCATCGGCATGCGAAACGGAACGTTCAGTATGGCCGATTCCCGCCCAAGAAAAAAGCGGCGGCGAAGGACGCGGGGAGCGGTTTCAGGCGGGAAGACCGCGAGATTGAAACGTCGCATCAACCACCGACGGGGGACGCTTGAACACTCGGAGAAGCGCCTTGCCGGACGGCGGAGGGCGCTGATCGGCAGGAAGAGAATTCGGCCCCCCCCAACGGCGTGGGGGGGTCAGAAAATCACCCCTCTCCTTCCAGGCGCAGATCGACGGAGAGTTGGTGGGCGGTGAGCCCCTCGCTGTGGGCGAGGATGGAGGCCGCCGGGCCGATGCGCCGCATCGACGAGGGGGAGCAGGCGATGACGCTGCTGCGCTTGATGAAATCGTAAACCCCCAGGGGGCTGGAAAAGCGGGCGGTGCCGGAGGTGGGCAGGACGTGGTTGGGTCCGGCGACGTAATCCCCCATGGCCTCCGGGGTGTGGCGACCGAGAAAGATGGCCCCGGCGTTGCGAATGCTCGGCATCCAGCGCCAGGGATCCGCTACCGCCAACTCCAGATGTTCCGGGGCGACCTGGGAGGCCAAGACGCACGCCTCCTCCAACGACCGGGCGACGATGAGAGCGCCGCGACCGGTCAGCGAGTCCTCGCAAATTTTGCGGCGGCTGAGGGTTTCCAGGTGGGCGCGGAGGGCCCGCTCCACGGCGTCGGCGAAGTGGGGGTCGTCGGTGATGAGGATGGATTGGGCGTCCTGGTCGTGTTCGGCCTGGGAGAGGAGATCGGCGGCGATCCAGCGGGGATCGTTTTCCGCGTCGGCGATGACCAGGATTTCCGATGGACCGGCGATCATGTCGATGCCCACCTGACCAAACACCTGACGTTTGGCGGTGGCGACGTAAATATTTCCCGGGCCGACGATCTTGTCCACCGCCGGGACGGAAGCGGTCCCGAAGGCCAGCGCCGCCACCGCCTGGGCCCCGCCGACGCGAAACACCCGATCCACCCCGGCCAGCCGGGCCGCCGCCAGGATCAAGGGGTTGACCACGTTGTCCGGGGTGGGCACCACCATCACCAACTCCCGAACCCCGGCCACCCGGGCGGGAATGGCGTTCATCAGCACCGACGAGGGATAGCTGGCCCGCCCGCCGGGAACGTACAACCCTACCCGATCCAACGGCGTCAACCGCTGACCCAACACCGCCCCCTCGCCGTCCGTGTAGGTTTTCACCCCCATCTCCGGCATCTGCCATTGGTGATAGGCGCGAATCCGCTGCGCCGCCAACTCCAGCGCCTCCAACTCCCGGGGGGGAACCTGGGCGCAAAAGGCGGCGATCTCGCCCTCGGAAAAGGCCAGGGTTTCCGGCGTCAGGTCGATGCGGTCAAACTGACGGGTGTAGTCCGCCAGGGCGGCGTCGCCTCGCTGGCGCACGTGGGCCACGATGCGGGCCACCGTCTGCTCGATGGTGGAGAGATCCCCCTCCTCCCAGTGGATCAACCGATGGAAACGCTCGGCAAAATCGGCCTGCCCGGTGGAAAGACGAAGAATCGGCAAGGGGCTCATGGGAGTCCTCTCGAAAAGGTTGGGTTCGTCTCCCGATCCGGGCGGAGGGGCGGCGGCCTCGGCGGAAGCGAGGGGTTTTGGTGCATCGCGCCATTTTCAGCGCGGCGGCGAGGGTCGGTCAAGGCGCCCCGTCACGGCGGAATCTTGACGTCCTCCCCTGTTTCTCTCCGCCCCATCCCCCGCCCCGATGCCAATCCTGGGCCCAACCGATTGTGACCTCTTGGAATTCATCGTGGCTCGGGAATTGCTTGTCCACCGATCAAGGTTCCAACCGGAGCCATCGATCAGGGAGCGAACCACCATGTTTTTTCTCCATCGCACCAGCTTGAACACCTACGACGAAATCGCCGAGGCGTTGCGCACCGCCTATTTTGACCAAGAGTTGGTGGAAGTGCGGCTGGACAATGTCGGGCCGGTCTATCGCACCCGGATCGTGGAACCCTCCGGCAAGCCGCAAAAACGGATCGCCGCCGTCAACCTGGCCCCCCTGGAGCCGGAACTGCCGTTGGATGACCTGTATGATGCGGAGCGGATTGAATTTCGCTTCGCGCGGGGCAAGGAGATCCTGACCGGCGAGTCGGTGTTTTTGCGCACTCCCACCCTGGCGGGGCGGTCGTGGGTGCAACTGCGCTTCCCCAGGCGGTTGACCATCAAGCCGCTGCGGGGCGGCGAACGGACTCCGGTCCCCGCGGGTTTCGAGGTGCGGGCGGCGGTGATCCGGGACGGACGAATGCTCTACGAGGCCAAGGTGGTCAACGTGGGGGGCGGCGGCCTGATGTTTGAAACCCCGGCGTGGCGCGATCCGTTGCGTCGCGGCGAGGTGCTGGATCTGGAGGTCTACGACCCCACCAAGCGGTTGATCCAACCGTTGCGCGCTCAGGGGCAAGTGACCCAGGAAGTGCGGGTTCGGCGGGCCGACGGCGGAGCGGCGGTGAACGTGGCGGGGATCAAAATTTCCAAGGGCGGATGGGGTGTCAGCCGGGCGGCGGCGGCCCTGCGCAAGGTCCACGACAAGGCGGTGCATCGCATCATGGACCGGATCAATGGCGTTCCCGAAATCGATCTGTAACCGCCAGGATCCCCGATGAGCGAATCCGGAACCATCCATCGCATCGCTCTTGAAGAGGTGCGCAACCGTTTGCGCAGCGCCTTCCTGCTGGCCATGGTCAGCCTCGCCCTGGGGTGGGGGATCTTCGCCCTGCCCCCCATGCATGCCACCCTGGAACGCCGTCAATGGTTGTGGGGCATCTGCTTCGTCCTCCTCGCCCTCAACCTGGCGGGGGGGTGGATGCTTCACCTCTGGATGCGCCGCACGCGCCATCAAGAGATCAAGATCGAGGCGGAGCGCCTCCTGCTGCGCAACCCCCGCACCCGCCGCGAGGAGAGCATCCCTCTGGAGCGGGTCGCCGCCATGGTCGTCCATCGCCGCGGGGAGGAGGTGGTTTGGCTGCGGCTGGAGTTTCAATCGGGCGGCTCCCTGCGCCTCCAGGGCTATGACGACATGATCCTGCTGAGTGAAACCATGACCCGGCGGCTGGGCTCCCAACGAGTGCGGGAAGGGTGAGAGCGGGTGAAAGAACCCCCGGCGCGGAAAAATGCG
Organism: Magnetococcales bacterium; assembly: GCA_015231965.1. GTDB lineage: Bacteria > Pseudomonadota > Magnetococcia > Magnetococcales > JADGAP01 > JADGAP01. The sequence goes on from JADGAP010000028.1 coordinate 29,283, forward strand.
GGAAACATCTTGTCCCATCGCGAGGGAAAGCCTAAAATTAGCGTTTCCTAATTAACGACTCTCCCGAGTACGAGGAACCCTCATGAACCGTCGCGAATTCATCGCTTCCTCCGGAACCGCCGCCGCCGTCCTGATGGCGCAAAATGTCCTGGCCGCCGAAGAGAAGAAGGCCGCCCCCGCCGCCCCGGCTCCCGCCGCCCCGGCTCCCGCCGCCCAGGCCCCCGCCGGTCACGCCCATCACGCCGGACACACCCCCCCTCCCCACATGGCGCTGATTCAATCCGCCAGCAACTGCCTGGTGGTGGGGCAGATGTGCGTTCAGCACTGCATGATGGTCATGGCCGCTGGCGACCCCACCCTGATCGAGTGCGCCAAGAGCGTGCGCGACATGTTGTCGGTCTGTTCGGCGCTGCAACAGTTGGCCGCCGCCAATTCGCCCCATCTGCCCGCCATGGCCAAGGTGGCGGCGGACGTGTGCGACGCCTGCGAAAAAGAGTGCCGCAAGCACGAAGCCCTGCACATGGCCTGCAAGGCCTGCGCCGAAGCCTGCAAGGCCTGCTCCGTCGAATGCCGCAAGGTGGCCGCCTGAGTCCACGCGCCCCATCCCCCGCCTCGGCGGCGG
>JADGAP010000290.1 GCA_015231965.1 Magnetococcales bacterium
ACCGGGAGGGCGAGGCCATCTCCTGGCACGTGCTGGAGGTGCTGAAAAATCGCCACGCCCTGAGCGAAGGGGTGACGGTGCAGCGGGTGGTGTTCCACGAAATCACGCAAAAGGCGATTCAGGAGGCCATCTCCCATCCCCGTGAATTGGACATGAATCTGGTCAACGCCCAGCAGGCGCGGCGGGCGTTGGACTATCTGGTGGGGTTCAATCTTTCGCCGCTGTTGTGGAAAAAGGTGCGGGGGGGGTTGTCGGCGGGGCGGGTGCAGTCGGTGGCGTTGCGTTTGATCTGCGAGCGGGAACGGGAGATCAAGGCCTTCAAGCCCCGGGAGTACTGGTCCCTCACCGCCAGCGTGCGCAAGGAGAAGGAGCCCAAGACGGGATTCAAGGCCCGTCTGGCGGTGGTCGACGGCAAAAAGCTGGGCCAGTTCGACATCCCCGACGCCGACGAGGCCAACCGTTGCGAGGCGGCGGTGAAGGAGCGTCCCCTCTTTGTCGCCGGGGTGGAAAAAAAGCAGAGCAAGCGCAATCCCTCTCCCCCCTTCATCACCTCCACCTTGCAGCAGGAGGCCTCCCGCAAGTTGGGCTATTCCGCCAAGCGGACCATGGCCCTGGCGCAAAAGCTCTACGAAGGCATGGAACTGGCCACCCCCGATGGCGGGCGGGAGCATACCGGTCTCATCACCTATATGAGAACCGACTCCGTCACCCTGGCGGGAGAGGCCATCGCGACGTTGCGGGATGTGGTGAAGGAGCGTTACGGCCCCAAATTTTTGCCCAAGTCCCCCCGGGCCTACAAATCCTCGGCCAAGAACGCCCAGGAGGCCCACGAGGCGATTCGTCCCACCGATCCCCGTCGCACGCCGGATCAATTGGCTGGGGTGTTGGATCCGGACATGCTCAAACTTTACGAGTTGATCTGGAAGCGGACCGTGGCTTGTCAGATGGAGTCGGCCCTCATCGATCAGGTGGCGGCCAATCTGGCGGTGGACAGCGCCGATCCCAACGCCCCCTGGCGGTTCCGCGCCACGGGGTCGTCGGTGGCCTTTCCTGGCTTCATGGAGGTTTACAGCGAAGGGCGGGACGAGGTTTCGGCCCAGGATCGGGACGAGGACGAGGAGGACGGGATGCTCCCTCCCCTGGAGGTGGGCGAGCGTTTGAAGCAGACCGCCCTGGTCACCCGTCAGCACTTCACCGAACCGCCCCCCCGCTACACCGAAGCCAGTTTGGTCAAGACCCTGGAAAGTTTCGGCATCGGGCGGCCCTCGACTTACGCCCCCACCATGTCGACGATTCAGGACCGGGGCTACGCCAAGCTGGAAAAGCGGCAATTTTTCCCCGAGGATGTGGGATTGGTGGTCAACGACTATCTGGTGGAGCATTTCCAGAAGTATGTCGATTACCATTTCACCGCCCATTTGGAGGATGATCTGGATGCGGTCTCCCGGGGAGAGCGGGAGTGGACGCCGCTGCTCAACGAATTTTGGCGTCCCTTCATCGGCCAGGTGAAGGAGAAGGAGAAGACCACCAACAAGGCCGATGTGACCAGCGAGGCCACCGACGAGGCGTGTCCCGAGTGTGGCAAGCCGATGGTGATTCGTTTGGGGCGGTTTGGGCGGTTCATGGCCTGCACCGGCTATCCCGAGTGCAAGTACAAGCGCAATCTGAAAAAAGAGGGCGAAACCGAGGAGACGGCTCCGGCGGAGCCGCAGTATTCCGAGGAGAAGTGCGAAAAGTGCGGGCAGTTGATGTTGATCAAGGATGGCAAGTATGGCAAGTACTTGGCCTGTTCGGGGTATCCGGCGTGTCGCAACATTCAGCCGTTGGTCAAGCCGCGGGAGACGGGGGTTCCCTGTCCGTTGTGTGGCAAGGGGCAGTTTATCGAGAAGAAATCCCGGCGGGGCAAGGTGTTCTTTTCTTGTTCCAACTATCCCAAGTGCAAGAATGCGTTGTGGGATGAGCCGGTGGGGAGGGCCTGTCCCAAGTGTTCGGCCCCCTATTTGTTGAAAAAGAGCGGGGGTCGGAGCGGCGCGGCGGGAATTGTTTGCGGCATGGAGGGGTGCGATTATCGCGAGGGGGGGGCGGTGGTGAGCGGCGAGGCGGCTCCGGCGAAGCCCCGGGCGACTCGGGCGGCGGCGGCCAAGCCCGCGGCGGCGGCGGCGGACGACGGGGCCGAGGTCAAAGCCGCGCCCAAGACCACCACGCGACGGACGGCGGTGCGCAAGGCGGCAAGCTAAGCCCTTGGCTTAGCAGGGCTTTCACATACAAAAAGGTTTGAGGGGGTCAGGGGGAGAAGTTCCCTGTCTCCCCCTGGCTTTTGCTTTTGCTTTTGCTTTTGCTTTTGCTTTTGCTTTTGCTTTTGCTTTTGCTTTTGCTTTTGCTTTTGCTTTTGCTTTTGCTTTTGCTTTTGCTTTTGCTTTTGCTTTTGCTTTTGCTTTTGCTTTTTCTTTTTCTTTTGCT
>JADGAP010000291.1 GCA_015231965.1 Magnetococcales bacterium
TGCTGACCCGCTTCAGCATCCCGATCCCCCGAATATTGATCAAACCCCGCCCCCATCCCGGCATAACTGCCGAATTTAGGTTGAAACGTCATAGGGGTCAGTCTCATCCTTGCGCAAACGTGAATCAAGGCTTTTCCGGCTTTTTCAACCCCCGCCAGAAGGCCAGCCGCTTGGCCAGTTCCCGCTCGAAGCCCCGCTCCACCGGCTCATAAAACCGCTCATGGCGCAGCGCCTCGGGGAGGTACTCCTGGGCGGCGTAGCCGTGTTCGTAGTCGTGGGCGTAGCGATAGCCGTCGCCGTAGCCCAGATCCTTCATCAGGCGGGTGGGGGCGTTGCGAATGTGCAGCGGCGGGGGCAGGGAGCCCTGTTTTTCCGCCGCCGCCTTGGCCTTGCCGTAGGCGACGTAGACGCTGTTGCTCTTGGGGGCGCAGGCGAGGTAGACCGCCGCCTGGGCGAGGGCCAGTTCGCCCTCCGGGGCACCGAGGAAGTGGTAGGCGTCCCGCGCCGCCAGGGCGATGGTCAGGGCCTGGGGATCGGCGTTGCCCACATCCTCGCTGGCGAAGCGGACCATGCGCCGGGCGACGTAAAGCCCGTCCTCCCCCCCGGCCAACATGCGGGCCAGCCAGTAGAGGGCGGCGTCGGCGTCGGAGCCCCGCAACGATTTGTGCAGGGCCGAAATCAAATTGTAATGCTCCTCCCCCGCCCGGTCGTAGAGCAACGCCCGCCGCTGCCCCCCGGATTCCAACGCCGCCAGCCCCAACACCTCTCCCCGGTCGAGGGCCTCCCGGTTCAGCTCCACCAGGGATTCCAACAAATTGAGGGCGTAGCGAGCGTCGCCGTCGGCCTCGTCGGCGAGGCGGCGCAACGCCTCGTCGTCCACCCGGGGGGAGATCGCCCCGTAGCCTCGCTCGGGGTCGCGCAACGCCCGGCGCAGCAGGTCGAGGAGGTGTTCCGAGGCGAGGGGTTTGAGGACCAGCACCCGGCAGCGGGAGAGCAGCGCCCCGTTGAGTTCAAAGGAGGGATTTTCCGTGGTCGCCCCCACCAGGGTGATCAGACCGCTCTCGACGTAGGGGAGAAAGGCGTCCTGCTGGCTTTTGTTGAAGCGGTGGATTTCATCCACGAAGAGGATCGCCCCGGAATCGGCCCCGGACTGCCGCTCGGCCAGGGCCTGGTCCACCACCGCCCGCACCTCCCGCACCCCGGAAAAGACCGCCGACAGGGCGACAAAGCGCCGCTTGACGTGGTGGGCGGTCAGCCGGGCGAGGGTGGTCTTGCCGCACCCCGGCGGCCCCCAGAGAATCAGCGAGGGCAGGCGGTCGGAGGTCAGGGCCTGGGTCAACAGTTTGCCCGGACCCAGCAGGTCGTCCTGCCCCAGCACCTCGTCCAGGGCGCGGGGGCGCATGCGGTCCGCCAGGGGGGCGATGGGGCCGCCGAAATCCAGCCGGGGGGCGTCGGAATGGCGGGGATCGGATCGGCTCAAGACAGGCTCCGTGGACCGTTGCGCGCAACGGGGGAAGAGGGAACAATACGCTGGCCCCCGTCGTCTACCGGGGCGGAAATTCACCTGATTTGGTCAATCGTTGGGTTGGGATGGCTCGAACCGGGATGAAAAAACGGCGCATGATTCCCCTGCTGGTGATCCTCTATTTCGCCGCCAGCTCCGCCTGGCTCATCGGATCGGGGGAGGTGATCCCCGGCCACTCCTGGATGACCGCCAGCCGGGAGCCCACCCACACCGCCCCCACCCCGCAAGAGCATCCCGAGGCCATGGTGCGATTGTACATGGCCCGAACCTTCTCCTGGCGGGGAATTTTCGGCATGCACCCCTGGTTCGCCCTCAAGGAGAAGAACGCCGACCACTGGACCGTGCTGGAGGTGCTGGGGTGGAATTTGCGACGGGACAAATCGGTGGTGGAGGTGCGCCCCGACGCCCCCGACCGCTTGTGGTACGAGGCCCAGCCCCGCTTGATGTTTGAATTGACCGGCACCAAGGCCGAGTCGGCGATTCCCAAAATGTTGGCGGCGGCGCAAAGCTATCCCCATCCCCGGGAGTATCGGGTGTGGCCCGGTCCCAACAGCAACACCTTCGCCGCCCATCTGATCCGGGAGACGCCGGAACTCCAGGGGGCGGAGTTGCCCGTCACCGCCATCGGCAAGGACTATCTGCCCCACGCCGCGCTGGCGGATTTCACCCCATCCCGCACCGGCGTGCAGCTTTCGTTGCGGGGATTCGCCGCCCTCAATCTGGGGATCGAGGAAGGGATCGAGGTGGACCTGCTGGGCGTGACCGTGGGAGTGGATCTCTATCCCCCGGCGATCAAGGTTCCGGTGTGGGGGCGCCTCGGCTGGCCCAACAATCGCACCCCGGAGCGATGAACCCAAATCATCCATTAGGTTCATGTTTCTAAAGGCCAGCGCAAACGGCAGGAACAAAAACCGTTCCTACCGTTTGA
>JADGAP010000292.1 GCA_015231965.1 Magnetococcales bacterium
CGATCCGTTCGTGCAGGCCGACGCCACCATTGCCAACACCCATGGGGGTACCGGTCTCGGTTTGGCCATCAGCAAGCGTTTGGTGCGCATGATGGGGGGCAAACTGTGGGTGGAAAGTCAGGTGGGGCAGGGCAGCACCTTTTCTTTCACGGTTCAGGTGGACCTGGACATGACCCATCAGGGAAATGGGTTTGAATCGTCCCGGATGTTGCTGAACCGCCCCCCTCTGGAGATCCGTGGCGGAGTGGATCCCACGGCACGCATTCTGGTGGTGGAGGACAATCCGGTCAATCAACTGGTGGTCCTCAAGATGTTCAAGCGGTTGGGATTGATGCCCGATCTGGCCAAGGATGCGTCGGACGTGTTCCGGTTGATCGCCGGGGAGCGTTACGACATGATCCTGTTGGATTTGCAATTGCCGGGGGCGGATGGTTTCGAGTTGGCCATGCGCATCCGGGAGCGGGAACGGGAATCCGGTGGTGTTCCCACGGTCTTGGTGGCGTTCACGGCCTCGGCCTTCGAGAGCGATCGTCGTCGCTGTCTGGAGGTGGGCATGAACGACTTTTTGAGCAAACCGGCCCGAGTGGATGACATCAAGCGCATTCTGATCCGTTGGTTACGGGAACCCCGGCCCCATTCCATGCCGGAGAGTTGTTCTTCTCTGGGCATGGGGTTGAATCTCGCCACGTTGGACGGGTTGCGGCAGGATTTGGAGGATGCGTTCGATTCGGTCATGGAAATTTCGCTCATGAGCATGGGTGAACGTCTGGTGTTGCTGCGGGAGGCGGTCATGGAGGGTTCTTTTGATCGGGTCATGCGCATCGCCCATCCGTTCAAAGCCACCTGTCGGCAGTTCGGCGCGGAACGTACCGGGGCCTTGTTGGAACAGTTGGAAGTCATGGGACGTGCCGGTAATCTGCGCGATATGACCGAGTTGATGCAGCGTATCGATCCCGAGGTGCAGGCGGTGATCAAGTCCCTGCGGGAACATGGCCACAGGGAAATGGGGTGAGGGATATCCCTTGCCTTCTTCATTTATTAATGAATGCAGGGGTCTGGGGACCATCATGGTCCCCAGCAGGGTGATGGGACGGAGTCCCATGCCTTTTTTTTTCTTTTTTTTTAATTAATGCAGTGGTCTGACTGCTGGTACGCCCTTTCACCAAAAGACAACCCGTGGAAAGTGTGCGGGAAATAGGCGGTGCGCAGGAACAAGTCATGGTGGCGGGAGAAGTTCAAGTAACTTCATGATTTTCCAGACATTGTAGGCCATGTATGCGGTAACCAGGGTCTGGTGAACCACCAGAAAGCGGTCCCAGTTTTCCTGGGAAATCTGCTTGAGGGGAAAGCGATTGTGGCCAATGGTCTCCATGATGGGGGGGGATTATACCTGATCCGCTTGATCAGACAAAAAAATTTGCCTCGAATGTTCAAAACGTCAACCGGTGAAGGGGGAGAAAAATGATCGACAAACAGGTTCCCGTCATCGGCGGCAACTCCTCCGAAGGGCTCAAGCGGCTCAACGAATACGGTGCCGAATCTCCTTCGCCGGTTCCGGCACCACAGGCGCCGTAGCCCACAAGATGGGCCGCCGGTGGATCATGGTGGAGCTGGGCGAACACTGCCACACCCACATCATCCCCCGCCTCAAGAGGGTGATCGACGGCGCGGATCCGGGCGGCATCACCGAGGCGGTGGGGTGGAAAGGCGGCGGGGGATTCCGCTACTTCCGCCTGGCGCCGTCCCTGTTGGAAAAGGACAAGTACGGGCAGTGGGTCATCAGCAGAGAGTACAACGCCGCCATGCTCTCCGAGGCGTTGTGCAAGCTGGAAGGGTTCACCTATGCCCCCAGCGACAGCGTCTACTGGCAACAGGGCCGCTCCACCGAACGGGATTTTCTCTACGTCACCACCCAGACCTTGAGCGCGGAGCACCTCGCCGCCTTGAGCGACGAGGTGGGGCCGGAACGCTCTTTGCTGGTGCTCTGTTCCGCCTTCCGGGGGGCGTCCGACCGCTGGCCCAACCTGACGGTGAAAAAGATTCCCAAGGCGGTGCTCGCCAAATGCGAATGGGGCCACGACGACTACAGCCTCAAGGTGGAAAACCTGCCCAAGGCCCCGCCCGAGGCGCCACCTCCCGCCGTCAAACCCGGCGCCATGCGAAGCCTGTTCGACGAGGAGAAAGCCTGATGATCAACGAACAAACGATTCAGAAAATCGGCACCCTGCTGGCCGACGCCGCCGGACCGTCCCGCGTGATCCTCTTCGGTTCCCACGCTCGTGGTGAGGCCCAGGAAGAATCGGATCTGGATCTGCTGGTTGTGGAACCCGTGGTCGAGAACCGTGTGCGGGAGATGACCCGCCTGGAACAGTTGCTGCGCCCCTTGCGCATCCCCGTGGATGTACTGGTTTGCTCCATCGCCGAGATGGAAGAGCGCCGCACCCATTCCAGTG
>JADGAP010000293.1 GCA_015231965.1 Magnetococcales bacterium
AGAGCGGAACCGTGATCAACCCCTGACCCAAAGCCGCCTGTTCCGCCAACACCCACTCCAGACGATTGGGCAGCAGCAGCGCCACCCGCTCCCCGGGCGGAAGATTCTCCGCCTCCATCCCCTTGCGCCAGAGCAACGTCAGACTGGCGGTCTCGTCCCAGGAAAAGGTCCGCCACCGCCCCGCCTCCCGGTCGAAGCCCCGGTAGGCGGGAGCGTGGGGGGTCCGTTCAACCCGCGCCCGGAACAAGCCGTGCAGCGTCGAGGCCTCCGCCGGGGTGATGGGATCGAAAGTCGGTGGTTTCATGGTCGGGCTCCTTCAACGATTGCACCATGCGCCGCACCGCCGGATCCGACCATCCCGGATCGGGGAGAAAGCGCGGGCCATGCTTTTGACTCAACTGACGCAGCCGCTCCAAGAGCGGATCCAACCCCTCCCGGGCGGCGTGACGCAGCAATCCCCCCCGGAAGGGGGCGAATCCCGCGCCGAAGACCATGCCCGCGTCCAACAGATCGGCGTCTTCCACCACCCCCTCCCGCAGACAGGCCACCGCCTCGTTGAGCATGCGCAGGATCAGCCGATCGGCGATCTCCTCCGGCGGCGGCGTCTTGCCCGTCGCAACCGAAGAGGCCGCCGCGGGCCGCGCCTTGCCGCCCTCGTGACGATAAAATCCCTGACCGCTCTTCTCTCCCAGGTGATGCTCCTCCACCAGCCGGAGGAGAATGGCGGGGAGGCCCCATCCCATCCGTTTTTCCATGAAGCGGGCGATGGAGGCGCAGACGTCCAGCCCCACCAGGTCCGCCAGACGCAGCGGCCCCATGGGCATGCCGAAACGCACCGCCGCCCCATCCACCGCCGCTACGGAAACCCCCTCCTCCACCATGGCGGCGGCCTCCAGCAGATAGGGCACGAGAATCCGGTTGACCAGGAAGCCCGGAGCGCTCTTCACCGGCAGGGGCAGACGGTCGATGGCGGCGGCGAAGCGGGCCGCCTTGCGCCGCGTCTCCTCCGAGGTTTGCGCCCCCCGCACCACTTCCACCAGGGGCATCCGGGCCACCGGGTTGAAAAAGTGCAGCCCCGCCAACCGATCGGGCCGGGTCAACCCCCGGGCCAGATCCTCCAGGGGAATCGACGAGGTGTTGGTGGCCAGAATCGCCCCCGGCTTGAGCCGGGATTCCAACTGCCGCAGCAGGATCTGCTTGGCGGTCAAATCCTCGAAAATCGCCTCGATTACCACCTCGGCCTTGGCCGCCCCCCAACCGTCGGGATCGGGGATCAAGCGATCCATGGCCTCCCGGATGCGCACCGGATCCTTCAGCTCCCGCTGAAAGAGGGCGAATCCCTCCCGAACCGCCAGCCCCAGCCGCTCCACGCCGATTCCTTGCAGGGTGACGGTCATCCCCTGGCGGGCGCACCAGACGGCAATGGCCCGTCCCATCACCCCGTCCCCCGCCACGTGGACCCCCCGGGGCGGCGGATCCGACCCCGGAGCCAGGGTCTTCAACCGGTTGCGCAGCAGGAACAGCCGCACCAGCCCTCGGGAGCTCTCCCCGGTCAGCAGTTCGGCCAGGGAATGGGCCTCCGCCTCCAGGGCCAGATCTTCCCGGGAGGGTTGATGGCGCCACAGTTCGATCAAGGCGTGAGGGGCCGGATAGTGCAGGCGCGGGGCCACCGCCTCGACTTGGCGATGGAGCCTCCAGGCAACAACGGGGCGCAGCGGAAACCCTCCCGCCATCCTGGCGCTCCAGGGCAGGCGGCGGGGTTGGGCGGGACGGGCCGCCAGAGCGGCGATGGCCGCCTCCACCTGGCGTTCCGGAATCACCTGATCCACCAATCCCAGCTTGAGCGCCGCCCGGGCCGAAAGGGTCCGACCGGTGAGCATCATGTCCAGCGCCGCCAGGGGGCCGATCAGCCGGGGCAGGCGCACCGTTCCGCCGAATCCGGGATGGATCCCCAGCTTGATCTCGGGCAGGCCGAGGCGGGTTTCCGGGCGATCCACCGCCACCCGCCGGGTGCAGGCCAGGGCCAACTCCAGACCGCCCCCCAGGGCGTATCCCTGGATCACCGCCAGGGACGGAAACGGCAGATGGGCCAGCCGGGACAGCACCGCCTGCCCCCGTTGCGCCAGGGGCAGGGCCTGTTCCGCCGTGGAGAGTCCCTCGAATGGATGGACATCGGCCCCGGCGATGAACCCCCCCGCCTTGCCCGACAACACCGCCACCCCCCGGGGTGCGGCGGCCTCCAGCAAAATCAGGGCGTGGTCCAGCTCCTCCAGGGTCTCGCCGGAGAGGAGATTGGCCCCGCTCCCGGCCATGGCGAAGGTGAGGCGGGCGATGCCCTCGGGGGAGATCTCCCAGTGCCAGTGACGCCCCTCGAAATAGGGCGCGTGGTCGTAAGGATGAGCCCGTTCCGTGGTCGCG
>JADGAP010000294.1 GCA_015231965.1 Magnetococcales bacterium
TGGGGGCAGGTGTGCCAACGATGGCGTTCCATGGCCTGACGCAGGGCGATGGCCAACGAGGGGGGGGTGGGGATCATCGCCACCGTGGCCTTGTCGCTGGCCTCGGACCACTACCGCAAGGCCAAGGATTATTTCAAGGCCAACATCAAGGCCCTGGCCGACGAGCTGGCCTGGGCGCGGGAGATCAGCCCCCAGGGGATCATCGGGGTCAACTGCATGGTGGCCATCCGGGATTTCGAGGAGATGGTACGCACCTCGGTGGAACACGGGGCGCAGATGATCATCTCCGGGGCGGGGCTGCCCTTGCGGCTGCCGGAGTTCGCGGCGGCGGATCCCAAGACGGCGCTGGTGCCCATCGTCTCGTCGGTGCGGGCGGCGGCGTTGATCGCCAAGCGGTGGCTGCGCACCTATCGCCGGATTCCCGAGGCCATCGTCTTCGAGGATCCCAACAAGGCGGGGGGACATTTGGGGGCGTCACGGCATCAATTGTATGATCCCGAGTTCGACGCCGACCGGGTGGTGCCGGAGTTGGCGGAGTGGGCGCGCAAGGAGTACGGCGACGAAATTCCCATCATCTGGGCCGGCGGGGTGTGGGATCGGGGGGATATCGACCACGCCCTTTCCATGGGGGCCAAGGGGGTGCAGATGGCCAGCCGTTTCATCTGCACCCACGAGTGCGACGCTGCCGACTCCTTCAAGCAGGCCTTCATCGACGCCAAGAGCAGCGACGTGGTCATCGTCGACTCCCCCGCCGGATTGCCCGGGCGGGCGCTGAAGACCAAATTTATCGAAAAATTGTTCCGCGGCGTGGAGGTGGAAAGCAAGTGCGTGGCCACCTGCCTGATGGAGTGCCGCTGCCGCGACGCCGATGAAACCTTCTGCATCGCCTACGCCTTGCACAAGGCCCAGCAGGGCGACATGGAGGATGGGCTGCTCTTCACCGGCTCCAACGCCGTGCGCCACACCCACATGCAACATGTGTGGCAAATTTTCGAGGAGTTGACCGGTCAGCCCTCGCCCAGCCGTTTGGTCGCGCAACGGGGTTGACCCATCGCGGGGCGACGCGGCGACGAGGGTTCCAGCGGGAAGGGGCGGACCATGCAAACCTTACGTAAAATTTTCACCATGCTGATCAACCTGTTTTTCGCCAAGGCCTTGGGCGGGTTCAACCAGCGTCGGGGAGCCGGGTATCGCGAGGCCAACGGTCGGCGTCCCGGCGTCGTCACCACCAAGACCGGTCTGCAATACGAGGTGCTGCGCCCCTCCGCCGGACCCCAGCCCGGGTTCGGCTCCCGGGTGACGGTCCACTATCGGGGCAGTCTGATCAACGGGGTGGTCTTCGACAGCTCCTATGATCGGAACGATCCCCTGGTGATCAAAACCTACGAGGTGATCAGCGGCTGGTCCGACGGTCTGAAGTTGATGAACGAGGGGGCGCAATTTCGTTTTGTCATTCCGCCGGAGGAGGCCTACGGCCCCAAGGGCGCCGGGATGGTCATCGGTCCCAACGAAACCCTGGTCTTCGAGGTGGAGTTGCTCAAGGTGGAAGGCTGAGGGAAAATCCCGAGGCGCGCCCCTCCCCCGTTCCGCCCTTCCTGTCGTTCCCATTCAAAATGGTTTGTGTAGGGATTTGCGCAAAATATTATACATAACAATATTGTATTATAGTCGTTCCAATCCAATTTTGAACATTGCGACTTGGGTGTATGAACGGAGTTTCGTGGAAATGGTCCGCGTTGGAAAACCTTGGGAAGGGCGAGGGCCTCCGCCCCGTCATCCCCCCTCTTGGGGATGACGGGGCGGTGCCCGAAGAAAGCTCCCGCTCAATGGGCGCGAGGAATCCGCCGCCGGATTACCGCTTGAACACGGCCATGGTGCGTTCTTCCTCGTCGTCGTCCTCAGGAGGCGTGGGGACGGCGACATGGAATTCCATGGGAATCTTGCCCAAGGCGATCCGATCCCCATCCGTCAACGAAATTTCCTCCACCACCCGCTGACCGTTGAGAAAGACCCCGTTACCGCTGGCGTGATCCTTCAGCCAAAACCGCCCCTCTCGCCAGGAGATGGAGGCGTGTTCCCGGCTCACCGCGGCATCGGGAACAGGAACAAATTGGAACTTTCCGGAAAATTCAGGCTTTTTCCGGCCCAGCAACACCACCTTCTCTTCCAGATGATGTTTTTTCTTACCGGAAATTTGCTGGATATCCACCAGCCAAGCTTCCGGCATTCCCCCTTGCAGACTGAAAACCGGGGCGGCGGCGGCGCGATGGGCCGAACTGGCGAGGGTCTTCACGGAGACGTGAAGAGTGGCCTCGCTGTCATCGGCCCTTTCCATGGCCGTGGCGGGAAAGAGCCGTCCACCGGTCGGGGGATGGGTGGGGGGCGGCGGCGCGACGGGGGCCGACGGAGCCGA
>JADGAP010000295.1 GCA_015231965.1 Magnetococcales bacterium
CATCGCCCTGCTGCGGGAAAACGGGCTGCTGCCCGAAGGAGTTACGGCGGCGGGACTCATCACCCCGCTGGACGCCGTGTTGCAGGCGATTCAGGCGTTTTTGAGCGGGCTGTCCTCCCTGTCGCTGGTGGGTGGGGCCGACGCCGCCGAGGCGGTCAAGGCACCGCTGCCCATCCCGCCCATTCCTCCCGAAGCCAGCAAGGAGGTGATCTCGCAGTGGCAGGCCATCGCCGCTTCCCTGGACAAGCGGCCCGGCATGACCTACCCCGTCAAGTTCGCCCTTATGATGATCGACGCCCAGGAAGGAGGAATGAAAGCCGTTGTTGATGATAAGGGCGTCACCCTGTCGATCATGGGCATCATGAAGAATACTCCGGGTCGTATGGGTTATGACGACTACCTCAAGGGAGTTGACCTGCCCAGCCGACGCAGTCTGGTGGGATATACGCTGGATCACATCAACGACTTCGAGGAAAAGGCCTACTTTCCCGAGGCCTTCCAAAAGTTGGCGATCAAGGGCGTGAAAGGGGCTTTGCCGAGCAACGGCTACGAGGTGGTGAAAAGCTTGATCACGGATCCGGTGATGCTGGCGAACGTGATGGATCCCGTGTTCAACCATAGTCCGGGAGCGGGCGGCGGGTTGCTGCGGGGGACGGTTCAGGAGGTGGATGGAGATCCAAAGCCCGATTACACCTCCGGCTACGTGGACCGTGATACGATTGCGCGGATCGCGGAAATCGGGAAGGATCCGGAGAAGCGGTGGGAGTTCCTGAACACCCTCCATGAGCGCCGGGTCCAATACGCCACCCAATACGCCAACCCAAAAGATCTCGGTGGATTGAAGAAGCGGTATCAGTTTTTCCGGGATCTCCGTTAGCGCCAAGGGTAGGACCGGTCGTTCCCCAAACGACCGGTCCTCGTTTCAACGTTGCTCCGACGCTCGCAGTTCATACCTGTCGAGCGTCGGGAGCAACTCCTTGTATCGCCATACAGGCAGGGAGCCTTTCCTGCTGTCGTAATCGATGATCTCCCAGGTTCCCGCGTCGGTGGGCGCCAGATGAAAGCCCCAAGGTTCACTGTCCCAAAAACAATGAATGGGACACTCGGTGGGCGAGGCCGGTTTTTTTGCCCTTTTGGAGGACAGGCAGCGCTCTTCTTCCCGGCACGTTTTCAAATAAACCACCAACGTTACCGAGCCAGGAGGCCGCTTATCGCCTTCCATGGGGGGAGGAACTCCCTTGGTTTTCTCCACAGGTGCCATTCCCGCCGGAATCACCCGAAGTCGGACAAACTCCTCGTATGGTTGCTCGTCGGAATCGACGCCTCCCTGATCCGGTCCTACGCCGGTCATCCGCCCCCATGGGGCGTTTCTGGTCTCTTCTGCGGCCAAATAGGTCACCACCGTGCAAAACGGCGTGGTGGTGTTGCCAAGACATCCGGAGGAAGGGGTATAGCCGTTGATTTCCCGTTCCCACGAGGGTTCCTCCCGCATCCACGCCTCCATCACCGCGCCTTCCGTATTGATAGGCGAAACGCCCCTGGGCAGCAGGCTGGGCGGGCGCGTCAGGAGCGACGGCGGGGGATCGGGAATCAGGGGAAGGCGCACGGGTTGGGGATGCTCCACCGCCGAAACAGGGTAGGGCGGAGTGGCGTCCCATGAATAGGTTCGGGACGCTTCCTTTCCCAAGGCCCCATGCCATACTTCATCATCCCATGCCTCCTGATTTTGTTGGCGCGACATGGCGAGATAGTACGCGGTGGGTCGGGGCATCCATCCCATTTCAAGCCAATGGAACAAATACCCCCTGGTCGATCCCAACCGGTCGGGAGCATCCCCTTCCAGGATCTTCCAAACCCCGCCTTCGTTGCGAAGGGTGAAGCTGCGATAGCGATGGTCTGAACGAGCATCCGGATGAGGAGGCGCGAGCGGGCAAAAATCGGCGGGGGAGCGTTTGCCGTTCACCTGATCGTCGCCGCACCGAGGATCGGAACCCTGAGCGGTATTGAACGTCACGAAAAAAACGTCGCCGGGACGCCACTCCGTTTTCATGTAAACGTCCTGCTGTTTTAAAAGAGCCAGTTTGGCCTCGTCCAGTTGAATCCACCCCAGGGGCGTCAGGGTGATGATGTAGGGGCGGCGGAGGTCTCCCCAGCGGATGGCGTCGCACTGGGTATCGGCACCGGATTGATCACACAACGCCTGATCGCTCCACATTTCGCCAGCGATGAGGGTTTGCACGGCGCAATAGGGGGTGTCGAGTTGTCCGATGCAGCCCCGGACGGTGGTTCGGGGATCATTGGTGATCACCCGCTCCGGGGCCACGCCCTCCGGCAGGGGGGGGGATTCCGCGCCGTGGGCCGTCATCGCCACGCTGGTGGATAGGGCCA
>JADGAP010000296.1 GCA_015231965.1 Magnetococcales bacterium
GGAAGGTTGGGGCGGGTTGCGGGGGGGGGGGGGGGGGGGGGGGGGGGGGCCCGTTGCCTCCCCTGCCGGAGACCGGTCCTTGGGAGGTGCGCAACGCCGCCCGCAGTTTCAACGCCATGCGAGCCCGTTTGGAACGTTATCTGCAAGAGCGGTCCCATTTGTTGGCGGCCCTTTCCCACGATCTCAAAACGCCCATCACCCGCATGCGGTTGCGGACGGAGATGATGCCCGACGGCGACCTGCGGGACAAAACCTTGCGGGATCTGGCCGAAATGGAGGAGATGGCCGCCGCTTCCATGGACTTCATCCGGGGCATGGAGGGGGGAGAACATGGCGAACGGGTGGATCTGGCCGCCTTGCTGGAGTCGATTCAGGGGGAACATGAGGAGTTGGGACGGGATGTGGTGGTGCATTGCGAGGTTCAGGGTCCGGTGGTGGTCAAACCGCGCAGCATCAAGCGGTGTTTGGACAATTTGATTTCCAATGCCGTGGCCTATGGTCAACGAGCCCGGGTGGAGGCGCGTTTGGTGGGGAGGCGGTTGATCATTGCGGTGGAAGATGATGGGCCGGGGATTCCTCCCGCCGATGTGGAGCGGGTGTTCGAGCCCTTCGTTCGTTTGGAGAGCAGTCGCAATCGTCAATCCGGGGGGACGGGGCTGGGTCTGCCCATTGCCCGCAACATTGCGCGGGCCCATGGCGGGGAGGTCTATTTGCGCAATCGCAGGGAGGGCGGACTGACCGCTGTGGTGGAAATTCCGCTGGAAAATTAGCCAACTAACCCTGGTCCTCACCCTACGGGCTCGTTTCGCGAGTCCGAAACGACCATGCTGTCGTTTCGTCCCTGTTCCCCAAGGTGTTGTTTTTCGTTTTGCCTTGGCCCGCAAAAAAACGCACGGAGTTTCCCCCGTGCGTTCATGGTCGTTGCATGGGACTTCCAACGTTTTACATCAACTGGATGCGTTTCAGGAGGTCATCGGCGTCCTCGCCGATGTGCATGTCGGCCATGGCGTAGAGCATCTGCTCTTCCTTGACGTTGTGCTGCTGCATCACCATCAACAGGGTGCCCGCAGCCTTGATCATCCCCGACAGATCCCCGCCTTGAACCGCTTCGTTCATTTTGCGGATCAAGCCGCGCATCTGCTCATGCTCCATGCGCATGACGGCGGTGGGCCCCATGTTGCGCATCCCGGTGCGATCCTCGAACTCGGGGAAGAAACCGTTCTCCTCCAAGTTGAAATGGCGCAACATGCCCAACTGGAATTCGGCGAAGAGGGCCGTCGCCCGGGCCGCGTCGCCCTGATGGGCCGCCTCTTCCATGGTGGCGAACAGATCGTCGCAACGGCGGTGATCCTGGGAGTAAAACTCCCGAATGCCCCGCACCCCCGGCTGGGGCCGTCCGCGATGGAGGTCCGCCCGCCAACGCTGGGGACCGTCCTCCAGAATGAACCAATCGAAAGCCCCCCACTGATCCTGCTGCAAACCGGCGGACACTCCCCGCAAATCACCGCCGGAGACCACTTCCAAGCTTTGTCCAACCGCCAGCGTCGCGAACGCCTGCCGCACCGCCGCCAGGGCCTCGCCCTCGTTCTTGCCGGTCACATCCAGAACATTGGCCATGATCACTCCTTTTTTCCTTCCCTGTATCGATCCCTGTGAAACCCTTGCCTTCCCAATGGGGTCCATGATTGACTCGCGTGGGCTGGATGCATTAGAAATCCCCCCCCGGTTCAACCTCATTGATGCAGGTCAATCGGCATGACATTCCTTGAGGACGTGTGACGCCCAACCTCCAACCGAACCGCCCGAGGCCCATGTTCACCACCAGCGGATTGCACGTCGACCAAGCCCCACCCCTTTCCATCCCCATGCGTTTTTTTGGCTCCGCCCCGCTGTTCATGATCCTCGGCGGCATGGCCCTGGCGGGATGGGGCGCGGCGTTGCTGGGTTATCCTCTGCTGGGGGAGACCGTGGCCACCGTCCACCTCGCCACCCTGGGCTGGATCGCCATGGTGATGTTCGGGGCGATGTACCAGATGATTCCGGTGCTGGCCGGCGTCCCGGTCCCCTGGTTGGGACTGGCCCCCTGGGTCCATGGCCTGATGGTGGCGGGGGTGATCAGCCTCTTCGTCAGCATCGGCATGAACGGGCATCGCTGGTTCTACATTACCGCCTCCCTTGGGTTGGGGGGGGGGGTGATGCTCTTTCTCGTTCCCATCGCCGTCGCCCTGAGTCAGGCTCCGTCCCGTCACCCCACGGTGTGGGCGATGCGCCTCGCCGCCCTCTGCCTGCTTATCACCCTGGGATTCGGCGCCATCTTTCTCGGCGAATACGCCCACGGCTTCCTCCCCCTCGATCGGGAGGCGATGGTGGGGAGCCATCT
>JADGAP010000297.1 GCA_015231965.1 Magnetococcales bacterium
CGGGCCGTCCCTGGCGGAGATCGCCTCGGTGGTTCGCCGGGAGGTGGATGGGCTGCGCAAGCACATGGAGGTGATGGTGGAGGCGGTTCCCGGCTCGATCCAGCCGGAACTGGAGGCGTTGCGTCGGGAGTTGCGGTATTTGGAGCGGGCCTTGGCCCAGCCCGTCGCGCCGCCCCCCGCCCTTCCCCCGATGCAACGGGGTCGGGAGATGCTTCCATCCTCCCCCCCGCCCGACAGCGACGACCCCTACGAAAAGGCCCGGCAACTCCTGGCCCGGGGCGAGGACGAGGAAAGAGTGATCGAGGAGACCGGTTTGTCCGTAGAGGAGGTAAGCCTGCTGATGCGGCTGATCCAGGAACGGAAGTAGGCTTCCGGGGAGAGTTGATCCCTCATCCCCGGTCGAAGGGAGGCGCGACATGGTGATCGAGGGCGTCCTTCCGCAAAGCGGTTCCCTCACCCCGGCCCAGGCCCGGGCGGTGCTGGATCTGCGGGTGGGGGAGATTCTCACCGGGCGGATCACCGAACTGAAGGGAGAGGGGCAGGGGGTGTTCCGTCTGCCCAGTGGGGCGGGATTGGCCTTCACCGGTGGTTACGGCTTGTCGGTGGGGGAGCAGGTGCAACTGGAAGTGGTGCGCCTGACCCCGGAGATCGCCTTGCGTCTGGCGGGCAGCGAATCCCGCGCCGCCCTCACCCTGGCTCAGACCGCCGAGCAAAGCCTGGCTCGCGCCCCCGATCTGTTCAGCAAGTTGATGTCGTTGACCCTGCTTTCCCCGTCGGCCGAGTCCGAATCCGCCGCCCCCGCGCCGTTTCTCACCCCCTCTCCCGAGGAGTTGGAGGCCGCTTGGCCCCCTTCGTCCCGTCTGTCGCTCCCGGCGCAAAGTCTTTCGCAACTTCCTGCCGGTCAAACCCGCGCCGCCTTGGGCTTCGAGGCTTTGGTCCAGGGATTGGGCAAGGAGGGGATGGGGGAAGGTCTCGGGCCGCTGAACCGCCTGCCCACAGGGCTGCTGCTCACCACTCCCAGCGGCGAAACCTTGAATCAACTGGTGCAACGGGCCTTGCCCCAGGTGTCGGCGGAAGGGTTGTTGGGGGGGGATCCTCAGGCGTTGATCAAGCTGCTCCACGGCGGGGCGGGGCGCTCGCCCCTGGAGGCGGCCCAGCGGTTGCGGCAGGGGGCGGAGGCGTTGCAGTTGGGGGAGGCGGCGGAGGGGCTGGACGCCGCCGCCCGTTCCGAGGCCCGGGGGGAGTTGGCGGCGGCCCGCCACGCCCTCTCCCGATTGGCGGATCTGGTGCAATCCCAGGAGGTGCTGGCCCGTCCCACCCCTCTCAACGATGGGGGGGTGCTGCTGGGCTATCGGGTCTTCTGGGCTCCCGAGGGGGGCTACGGCGAGGCGATGTGGAAGCGGGAACCCGGTTCTCGCGGGGAGTCGGGGGAGGAGAACAAGGGCATCACCACCGCCCTGCTCAATCTGCAAATGAGCCGGTTGGGTTCGGTGCAGGCCCGCTTGAGTTTTGGCGAGGGGCAGTTGCAGGTGGGGCTGGCGGCGGAACGGGAGGAGGCCATCGCCGCGTTGCGGGGGGAGATCGGTGCGCTGCGGGGCGGGCTTCAGGCGGCGGGATTGCCCCTGCGCACCCTGGACGTCGCCCGTCTGAGCGGCGGCGAAATGCGTCAGGAACGGCAACGGATGTTGGGCTCCGGCGGCGGCTTCGCCCTGCGGGCGTAGCGCGACGCGACGGTCCTCGGAAGCACAAGCGACGGGCGAACCTTTCCCATGGCCGATGATCCGGAAGAGGCGAGAAATCTCAAGCAGGCGGTGGCCTTGCGTTATCAACGGGGCCAGGACGCCGCGCCCCGCGTCACCGCCTCCGGCAAGGGGCGGATCGCGGAAAAAATTCTCGAAACCGCCCGGGAGGCCGGCGTCCCGCTGTTGCAGGACGCGGACCTAGTCCACCTGCTGGGCAAGGTGCCCCTGGGTGAAACCGTGCCGCCGGAACTCTACAAGGCGGTGGCGGAAGTGCTGGCTTACGTCTATCGCATCAACAAGGCTTACGGCGGGCGGCGGTGAAGGGTTTCGCCGCTGCCCTGGCAGTCTGTCGGATGAGAGCCATTCCATTTAAAAATTGCACATGACGTCAAGCGGCGCCTGGGTTATGCGTTATGCAACCAATTCCTCAACCACGAAAACGTCATTCCCGCGAAGGCGGGTATCCAGGGGCGGGGAGGGAAATGCAGAGATCGCTACGAGGAACCAAGCCCCCTTTCCGTTTGTTTCAAGGGAGCCATTCCCCTATCGGCTTTCCTGGATTCCCGCTTTCGCGGGAATGACG
>JADGAP010000298.1 GCA_015231965.1 Magnetococcales bacterium
CTCCGGCTTTCCAATTTTCGACGCGCCCCCCCCTGGCCGGGCTCCCCGGAGAGCGGTCAGGAGGTGGGCATGAGCGAACCCGTTGCGCCGTCCGCCTCGTCCGCCTCCACCTCGTCCGCCATTGATGCCGCGCCCTCTTCTTGCCCCTCCTCGACCTCCCAGGGCTCGTCCCGCGTCAACGACTCCCCGCCCCGCTCCCTGGCGGGACGGCTGTTGACCCTGGGGGTGCTGGTCTTCCTGATCACCGGCGTGGGGCAATTTCTCGCGGTGCGCCATTTTCAACAGCAGTACGACCTCGCCCAGCAGCGCCGGGGGCTGGCGGATGAAATTTTGATCCAGAGCCTGCAGGCCCGGCGGGCGGAAAAAGACTTCCAACTGCGCAGCCTGGAACAGGAGAGTTTTTATCGCCAGGGCCGCTCGCAATTTTTGGAAAAACACGACACCGCCATGGGGCGGGCGCGGGACGCCATCGATCAACTGGAGGCGCTGGGGGGGGATTCGTGGCGCAAGCAGGTAGGGAAATTGCGCACCTACGCCATCAACTATAACGAGGTTTTTCAGCGCTTCGTCCAGCAATACCGGGAGATGGGAACCGGACGCCGGCTCTACGAACACCAACTGGGGCAACTGCTCCACGATACCTCCCATTTTCTGGCCGAGCAATCGGCTTGGGAACTGGTGATGCTGGTGGGCGACTTGGCGGGCATCCAGAACCATTTTTTCGCCCTGGCCGATCCTCTGGAGTTGGCGGCGTGGCAGGAGAAGGCGACGGAATTGGAAGCCGCCCTGCCCTCGTTGGAAATCAGCAAGGCTCGGGAAGTCTTTTCTCGCTACCAACAGCTTTTCGCCCGCTACCGGGATCATTGGGAAGAGATCGGACTCACTGAAAATCAAGGCATGCAGGGAGAGTTTCGCCGGGCCATCCACGCGGTGGAGCCCCTGGTGGATCAGCTCCAGGAAGAGGCCGCCCAGCAGGCGGAAGCGGCTCATCAACGGCTGCTGGCGGTCAGCATGGCGGTGCAGTTCGTCAGCTTGATCCTGGGCAGTGCGGCGTTGCTGCTTTTTGGACGACGCATCACCCGTTCATTGCAGGCGTTGCGGGCGGCGGCGGAGTCCCTGGGGGCGGGTCGGATGGATCAACGGGTGGTGGTTCCCAAGGTCCACGACGAGGTGCGGGTGTTGGCCCTGGCCTTCAACGCCATGGGGGAGGAGTTGCGCCGCACCACGGTGTCGCGCAACTACGTGGACCGCATTTTGGACTCCATGGCCGAGGCGCTGCTGGTGACGGGTCGGGATGGGGTCATTCGCACCGTCAACCCGGCGGCCTGCCAGTTGCTGGGCTGGACGGAAACGGAACTGCGTCAACGCCTGTTGAGCGAATTGCTGGATCCCGCCGAAGAGAAGCGCATGCGCCGGGAAATGTCCGACGCACGGGGCAAGACCCAACTAGACCTCAGCTTGATCACCAAGGAGCGGCATGCCATTCCGGTGTTGCTCACCGCCGCTCGGATGACTGGCGACGACGAAGGGATCGTCTGCCTGGCCCGGGACATTCGCGAACGCAAGGAGGCGGAGGAGCGAATTCGCCGGATCAACGCTGAATTGGCCGAATCCAACGCCAGTAAGGACCGCTTTTTCTCCATCATCTCCCACGACTTGCGGGGGCCGTTCAACGTCATTCTGGGCTTTTCCGAACTGATGGCCATGGATGCCGAGCGCATGAGCCCCGGGGAAGTTCAGGAGTTGGCCGCCGAAATGTTGAAAGCCTCGCGGCAGCAATTCCGCCTGCTGGAGGAGCTGCTCACCTGGTCCCGCCTCACCCTGGGCAAGATGGTCCCCCGTCCCCTGCTCCTGGATCCGGAAGAAGAGGCGATGCAGGTCATCTCCCTGTTCGAGGCGTCGGCGGTGGCCAAGGGCATTCAATTGGACGTGGAAGCCCAGCAGTCCGTCCCGCTGTGGATGGACCGGGACATGTTCCTGGCGATTTTGCGCAATCTGGTCTCCAACGCCGTCAAGTTCACCCACCACGGCGGGCGGGTGGTGGTGGAAATTTCCCAGCAAGACCAGCAAGGCCTCATCGCGGTGCGAGACAACGGCGTCGGCATGACCCCGGAAGTGACCGCCGCCCTCTTCCGCCTGGACAAGGTGCACACCACCCCCGGAACCGCCCGGGAAAAAGGCTCCGGCCTCGGGCTCATCCTCTGCCGGGAGATGGCGGAAAAATCCGGCGGAACCCTCTCCGTCGAAAGCACCCCAGGCCAGGGTTCCGTCTTCCTCGTCCGCCTCCCCCTCGCCTCCTCCCATCCCACCCCCTGACC
>JADGAP010000299.1 GCA_015231965.1 Magnetococcales bacterium
GGGGGCGGGGGCGGGGGAAGACGAGGGTCCATGCAGACCGGCGAAGCCCAACACCGTGGGCGTCCCCCGGATCGCCTCGCCCAACAGATGATCATTGGACGGCAGTTGGGCCAGGGTCCGGCGTTGTTCGTCGGAAAGTCCCGGCTGATGCCGCATCCACAGATCGGGGGAGAAACGATCCGGCTCCGGCATCAGGATGTCCACGCCCACCACCACGGGCTTGGCCTGGGCGATGCGCTCCATCAATCGCGCCGTCACCGATCGGGGCCAGGGCCATTGCCCCAGCCGCTCCAGACTCGGTTCGTCCACCGCCACGATGGTGACGGGGAGTTCCGTGGGTTCCCGGGGGAAAAAAATTTGATAGGAGTCGAACAGGGCATGGCGCAAATCCACCAGGGCCAGGGGAAGCGCCCAGTTTTGCACCGCCAACAGCACCAGCAGCACCAGAAAGCCGAAGGGTCGGCCCTTGCGCCAGATCAGCGGGGCCGACCACTCCATCGCGTCGGAATGTTCAGAGTTCGACGGTGAGTCCGTCATACGCGGCGATCACTTCCAGGGGGGCGTCGGGGCGGGTGATCTCTTCCAAACGCCGGGTCTCTTCCAGCAAGGCTTGGATGCGGAAATCGTCGTGCAGGGGATCATGGTGGAAAAGGGCCAGCCGTTTGGCCTTGGCCAGTTGGCAAAGCTCCACCCCCACCACGTTGCTGGAATGGCCCCAGTCCTCCTTCATCATCACGGTTTCCGCCAGGGAGTACTGGCTGTCAAAGATCACCAAGTCCGCGTCGCGGAAAAAGTCGGAGAACCGCTCGATCTCGCTGGGATTGCCCAGTTTATGCTCCGAATCGGTGGAGTAGACCACCACCTTGCCCTCCTTTTCCACCCGGTAGCCGTAAGAGTCGTTGCCGTGGATCTGCAGGATGGGCGTGACCCGACAGCCGCAAATCACCCGGGCTTCTCCCGGAACCATTTGGTGAAAGTGGATCTTGGCCGCCAGATGGTTGAACTCCACGGGAAAATTGGGGCCTCGCTGCTGGCGGCGGAAGGTTTTTTCCAGGTCGTCATGGCAGCCGTAGATATGGATGACATTGCCCGGCACATAGGCGGGAACCAAAAAGGGAAACCCCATGACGTGGTCCCAATGCAGATGGGACATGAGGACGTGATAGGTCTGCGGAGCCATGCCATGGCGGGCCAAAACCGACATGCCAAAAGGCCTGACGCCGCTTCCCAAGTCGCAAAGCAAGAATTCCGGGCTCGCCGCGTCGATCTCCACGCAGGAGGTGTTGCCGCCGAAGGAGCCGTACTCGGGAAAGGTCAGTTCGGAATCGATGAAGGCTTCCACGGCATCCGCGTTCTCGAAAGTCCGACCACTGGCCTTGAGCAGAGCGCCGGCGACTTTTCGTCGCACATTCTTGAAGTCCAAGGAAACGGGAATGGACCCCCGGGTTCCCCAAAAGGTGACTTTCATCGCTCCCCCTTTTAGATTACTTGGCCACTTTGCCCAGGGCTTCCGCCAGGGTGTCGCTGCAATCGAACACCAGGTTGAAACGGCTGATGGTGAAGATCTCCTTGACCACCGGCGACCAACCCGCCAGAAACAGCTTTCCACCCTTGGCCTTGGCGGTTTTGGAGGCGATCATCAGCACCCGCAACCCGGCGCTGCTGATGTATTCCAACCCCTCGAGATTGATGATCACCGGCGTGGAGGCCTCCACCGCTTTTTCCAATGGGGAGAGAAAAGCGGTTTTGAACTCCTCGGAGTTGGCGTGATCGATGCGTCCACTCACACCCAACACGATGGCTGGACCGGACTGCGAGACGAGAACCTGCATGAACGTTCCTTTCTGACGCCTGACATCGTCGATTTCGACGGATGACCCCACCCCCATCGCCCTACCGCCCCAGGGACGGCGCGGGAAATCCGACGCGCGGCATGACCCCTCCCTCCACGCGATGGGGCATACAACGTATCATGATCGCATCCCGTAAACCAAGCCACAACCCGTTGCCATCACTGGCTCGGAACGGATCGACCGAAACAGCGACATCTTTACATGCCGCCTGCGGGAACGCTCTCAAGCCCCGTCGTCCAACCCGTCCGGAACCGCCGCGCCCTTGGGACGCTTGGCGGCGGATGGTTTCCCGGGCTTGCCGATGACCATGGGCGGCGAAATGGGGCCAGGGCGGTTCTTGCCCGTCTTTTTCGCTGAAGGCAATTTTTCAGAATGTTCCGATTGTTCCCCGGAGGCCGGTTTCACGGAAGCCGGTTTCGCGGAGGCCGGTTTCGCGGAGGCCGGTTTCGCGGAGGCCGGTTTCG
>JADGAP010000029.1 GCA_015231965.1 Magnetococcales bacterium
CCGCCACCCCCTTCCGCCCCGCCCAGCCGTTGCGCCTGCTCATCGTCGACGACCTGGAGGACAGCCTGCTGCTCTTCAAAAAATTCATGAAGGAGCTGCCCTGCAAGGTGGAGACCGCCGCCAATGGTCAGGACGCGGTGGAAAAGTTCAAGCAGGGGATTTTCGACATCGTGCTGATGGACATGCTGATGCCGGTGATGGACGGCTACACCGCCACCCGGGAGATCCGCGCCTGGGAGAAGGAGCAGGGGCGCAAACCGGTCCCCATCATCGCCCTCACCGCCAACGCCATGAAAGAGGACGCCCAAATGTGCCTGGACTCGGGCTGCGACCTCCACCTGTGCAAGCCCATCGGCAAGGCCCGCCTCATCGAAACCCTGGCCCAGTATTGCCGCCGGGAGTAACGCCTCACTTTTGGACGACGCCTTCAATCGGGCCTTGAAATCGTCATCCGACGCTTTTACCATGATTTTAAGTGTATACACGAATTCCTTATTCCGACGCCATGGGCGGGGAGAGCGACATGTTGGAGAAAATCATATCCATCCAGGGAGTGGGCGTGTTCAACGATTATAAGGCAACGGGGGATCTAGGTTTTCGCAAGACAACCATGATCCTCGCGGAGAATGGTCATGGCAAATCCACGTTATGCGCCATTCTCCGTTCGCTGCAAACAGGGGAGTCCCGCCTTCTGCAAGAACGGCGAACCCTCGGCGCGACGCCCCCGCCCCAACAGGTCAACCTGCGCATCGCCCAACAAAATTTCACATTCAAGAACGATGGTTGGAGCACTACCTATCCCGACATGGCGATTTACGACGCGGATTTCATCCACGACAACGTTTACGAAGGGGATTCGGTGGAGCAGGAGCATCGGCAAAATCTTTACAATTACATCGTCGGCGAACAGGGCGTGACGTTGGCTCGGGAGGTGGATCGCCTGACCGAGGAAATCAAGGGGGTCAACAAACAGATCAAGGAACGGGAAACATCGATCACCCCGTTGATTTCCAGTGGGATGCCGCTCCAGAACTTTTTAAAACTCGCCAAGGATGAGGCCATTGAGGAAAAGATTAAGCAGGTAGAGGCGGAAATCGGCGGAATGAGGCTGGCCCAAGCCAAGTCTAACGAAATACGCGACAAACCAAGCCCGCAGGAGTTGCGCCTACCCAGTCGTCCGGCTGCCTTCGAGAAGGTGCTGGACCAAGAAATGGAATCCGTGATGGAAGATGCGGAACAACGCCTTCGCGACCACATGGCCCGATGCGCCATGGATGCCAGAGGGGAAGCCTGGATTGAACAAGGCGTCGGCTATTTTCATCATGACCATTGCCCATTTTGCGGGCAGAGGGTGACGGCGGAATCCATGATTCCGGTTTATGCTTCCTACTTCAACCAGGCGTACCGGGATTTGCAGGCGAGTGTGACCGCTTTGGCTGATGAATGGGAATCGGTCATGGGCGAATCCGCCCTGGACGGACTGCTGTCCACGTTGTCGAAGAACAGCGTCCTTACTGAATTTTGGCGGTCGTTTATTGAGGTTCCGTTGCCTCCTGTTGATTCGGACGAACTCAAGCGGAGTTTCCGAAATCTCTCCGAGGCCGCCAAAGCCTTGATTGAGCGTAAGAAGAACTCGCCCATGGAGAGGGTGGAAGTGGATAATCGTTACAGGGAGTGCGCCAGCGGCGTGAATGCATGGCGCGAGGAGATCAAAAAGTACAATACCGCCGTCTCGGCCTGCAATCAGGCCATTGCCGCCAAGAAACAGGAAAATCACGGCGTCGCCCTGAAGCAACGGGAGGTGCAGCGTAACAAGTGGATCGACCAGCGCAGACGGCATGAAAGCGATGCCGTGAGCCTTTGCAAAGCCTATGCTGAATTGAACGAAAAGAAGCTGACATTGGATGGCGACAAGAAGAGGACCAAGGAAGGTCTCGACAAATACTGTTTGAACATGTTCCCCAAGTTTCAAGAACAAATCAACCTATATCTCGCGAAATTCAATGCGGGATTCAGGCTTGCAAATACCAGACACGATTACATCGGATCGTCCCCGCGGACCGTGTATCAAATCGAGATCCACAACGCCAAGATTGAAGCGGGAACCTACAAGCCCGAGGAGATCAAGCCATCCTTCAAGACGGCGCTGAGTTCCGGCGACCGCAGCGCCCTGGCTTTCGCCTTTTTCATGGCCCAACTGAGGCTTGATCCAAGGTTGGATCAAAAAATCGTGATCTTCGATGATCCCTTCAATAGTCAGGATCGTTTCCGTCGGCACTGCACGCAGCATGAGATCAACGACATCGCTCGCAAAGCGAAGCAGGTCATTCTGCTGTCCCATGATCCCCATTTTCTGCATCAGGTGGTTGAAGGACATCATGACGTTGGTGAGCGCAAAACCTTCAGGTTGGACGGGGAAGGAAACAAGGCCGTATTGAGGGAATGCGACCTCAAGGCGGAAGTGAAGTCACACTACCATAAAAACTTTACCCTGTTGTGGGATTTTTACCAAAATCAAGGTGGAGAACTTCTGTCCGTGGCAAAGGCGATCCGTCCCTTCCTGGAAGGTAATCTGCGATCCCGGTTCCCAGGACGTTTCACGGAAAATCAATGGCTTGGCGACTTTCTCGGAGCCATTCGCTCCGCCCAGCCACAGGAGGGGCTTTATGAACTGCACGTTCAACTTTCGGAACTTGGTGAAATCAATGATTATTCAAAGCAATTTCATCATGACAATCCTGCGGTTGATCGAGGCCCCATCAATAAGACCGAACTTCAAGGATTCGTCAACCGGACGCTTCGGGTGACGGGGAATATCAATCGATAGAGTGGGTCTCGATCGACGAGGAGGGACGAGTGGGGGGGGGAGGGTGCGATGCGCGCATCTCCTTCCCTGCACCGTTTCCCGTCAAAACGTGATCACATAGCGCAGGGCCAGTTCCCGCTGGGCGCGGTAGCCGTTTTCCGTGGCGGCGTCGTCGGCGGCGGCGGCGGCGGCGAGGCGCAGGATCCACGGGTAGTTGTCGGGGGCGCAATGGGTGACGCCCAGCATCAGGCGTTGGTTTCCGGTTTAAAATGGAATAGCTATAACAGCAAGATCAAAAGCCACGGCGAAATTCAAACCCCCAGGGCTCTGCCCTCCGCCTTCGCGGGGGCAGGCTCTGGACCCGCACTCCCTTTGGGGTGGGAAAAAAATCTGACAAAAGATTAAGATCGGGGGTGCTGCTTTTGCGCGCTCACAATCCACACCGGAGACTCCGGAACCATCCGATGCAAGTCGGACAAGGGCCGGGAATGGTTGACCTGAACCTGGGTCAAATCCCACTCCCACCCCCCGGCTTTGAAAACCTCCACCGACCGGCCCAAATGTTCCACCGTCGCCAACGCGACCACCAACCGCCCCCCCGCCTTCAACCGCCGCCCCGCCGTCTCGATCAACTCGACCAACGCCCCGCCGGAACCGCCGAGAAACACCGCGTCGGGATCGGGCCAATCCGCCAACCCCGCCGGGGCGCGACCCTGCACCAAGGTGTGGTTGAAAACACGGAGTTTTTCGCGATTCTCCCGAATGCGATCCGCCCGCGCCGCCTCCTTCTCCATCGCCCAAACCCACCCCCGGGGACAAAGCCGCGCCGCCTCCAGCCCCACGCTCCCCGACCCCGCCCCGAGATCCCACACCACGCTGTCGGGGCGCAACCCCAGACGGGCCAAGGCGATGACCCGCACCTCCCGCTTGGTCATCAAGCCGCTTCCCTCCGGCAGAAAAAGCGCGTCGGGCAACCCCATGACCGGCAAGGATGGGGCGGCGGCGGCCTCCGGACGGCGTTGCAGGATCACCACGTTGGGATCGGCGAAGGAGGCGGCGGCGGCCTCGCTCGGGATGAGATCCTGGAGGATGCGCTCGTCGGGGCTCTCCAGACGCTCCGCCACGGTGAGGCGGAAATCGTCCGCCGCCCCCAGCCGGAGGAGCATCCGGGCGATGCGCCCCGGGGTGTTGGCCGGGCTGGTCAACACGGCGATCAACTCCCCCTCGGGCAACAGCCGGATCAGGGGAACGAAGGGGTGATCCGGCGGGGCGTTGAAATCCCACTCCCCGCCATCCCGGGAGTGCAGCGAGACAAACCGGGCGTGGGTCCAGGGCAGCCCCAGCCGGGCGAAGGCCCGTTGGGGGGTGGTCGGGGCGGGCAGGATCGCCAGGGCGTCGGCGGGCAGCTTGCCCCGCAGATGGCCGGCGACTCCGGAAAAGAGGGGATCGCCGGTGGCCAGCAACACCACCCGCCGCCCCGCCTCGCGGGCCGATTGAATCCACCCCGGCAGCTCCTTGAGCCGCCCCGAGGTGGCGCGGGTTTCGACCCCGGCGGGGAGCAGCGGCGCGAACAGGGGGAGAAAACGGGACTCCCCCAGAACGAGATCGGCCTGTTGCAAAATCTCCCGGGCCGCCGGGGTCAGGGCGGCGGGACCGGAGTCCGACGCGCCGAGGATCCAACACGGATTATCCATGATCCCACTCCGTCAGGGAGGCCAGCAGGGTTCCCTCGAAATCGAAGGCCCAAATTTCGACGTGGAGGGAGGGGGGCAGGCGCTTTTTCACCGCCGCCAGGGCTCGTTGCGCCAGTTCGGCGGCGAAGGCCTCCCGCAATCCCTGTTCGGCCAGCAGATCGACGGCGTGACGCACCGTGACCCCTTCCCCCGCCTGCCGGACGGTCTCTTCCCCGCCCCCGGCCCGAGACGCCGCCTCGGCCACCGCCGCCAGGTCTACCGCTCCCTTGCGGGCGTGGGTGTTGTCCAGCCCTTGGCCGATCTTGGCCAGCTTGCCCGGCATGGCCGCCACCACCACCCGGGGAATGACGGCGGCGGCGACGCTGGCCAGGGCCGCGCCGATAAAATCCCCCATTTGAATGAAACAATACTCCGGCAGTTCGGGCAGGCGGGCCATGGCGAACCGTTCGGTGCGCCGCCCGGTGGTCAACACCAGGGTCTCCACGCCGAGGGCGGCGGCGGCCTCGATGGACTGCCGCACCGCCGCTTTGTAGGCCGCGGTGGAATAGGGATGGACGATGCCCGAGGTGCCGAGGATCGACAATCCCCCCACGATCCCCAGCCGGGGGTTGAGGGTTTTCCGGGCCAGGGCCTCGCCGCCGGGGATGGAGAGGGTCGCCTCCAGGCCGTGGGCGTCGAGCCACGCCCCCGCCGCCGCCCGCAAATTGTCCGCGATGTTGCTCCGGGGAACCGGATTGATCGCCGCCAGCCCCACCGGCAGCCCCAGCCCCGGTCGGGTGACTCGCCCCACCCCCTCGCCCCCTTCCAGCCGGATCTCCCCCGCCGCGCCGGGGAGGGGCCGCACCCGGGCGGTCATCCGCGCCCCGTGGGTGCAGTCGGGGTCGTCGCCGGCGTCCTTGATCACCACCGCCTCGCTCCAGGCTTCGCTCCGGGTGGATTCCGCCACCGCGAAAATCACGGTCTGGCCGTTGGGCAGCAGGGTCTCCACCGATTCGGGAATCCGTCCCTGGATCACCCCCAGGGCGGCGGCGCGGGCGGCGGCGGCGGCGCAGGCCCCGGTGGTGAAGCCGCTGCGCCCCCCCCGGCGGGGGCGGGCGGGCGAGGAAGAGGGGGCGGGAGAGGGGGGATCGTCGTCGATCACGCGGGCGGGTCCGGCGGATCCAGGGCCAGGTCCATCCAGGCGTGAAGGGCCGCCACCGCCAGCGTGGAGCCCCCCTTGCTCCCCCGGATGGTCATCCAGGGCGTTTCGTCGAGGCCGGTCAGGGCCTCCTTGGATTCGGCGGCTGAAATAAATCCCACCGGAACTCCGATCACCAGGGCGGGGCGGACCCCCTCCTCCCGGACCAGCCGGATCAGCTCCAGCAGCGCCGTGGGGGCGTTGCCGATGGCGATGACCGCCCCTTCGAGATGGCCGCGTCGGTGGATTTCCCGCATGGCGGCGGCGGTGCGGGTGATCCCCTCGGCCTGGGCGCGGGCGATCACCTCCGGGGCGGCGTTGAGCTGATGCAGGGTCAGGTTCAGGCGGTTCAGGCGGCGGGGGGCCAGACCGGCGCGGATCATCTCCACGTCGAGAATCAAATGGGTTCCCCCCGCCAGGGCGGCGACCCCCGCCTCGATGGCTCGGGGATGAAACAGGGTCAGGCCGTTGAAGGCAAAATCGCCGCTGGTGTGGATCATCCGCCGGACCACGATCCATTGCCGGGGGTCGTAGAGCGAGCGGTCGCCGACCTGTTCCTCGATGACCCGGAAGGAGGCCGCCTCGATGGCCGCCCCGGCGGCGACCAGGGGCGGCGGTGAAAATGAGGAGGAACCCTGCATGTCGTTCTTTCCGTTCATCCAAAATGGTCCATTAGGTCCAAGTCAAAAAAGCCCATCGCAAGCGGATGGAACAAAAAACGTTCCATCCGCTTGAAAATCCGGTCGCCTTTGGCGACGATTGGGCGCGCTGCGCGAATGCTGAAAAACGCATTCGCTTGTTATAAAAGCGCGCCGAAAAGCAAAGGCAACGGCAAAAGCAAGACCTTGGGGGACAGGGAACTGTCCCCCAACACCCCCTTCACCTTTTTTTACTCGTAAAAGCAAAAGTAGCCCTAATGGACAATCCGGGTTGAACGCAATTTGGCATCATTCCGCCGTCTCGTGGTGGTCCTCGGCCAGTTGGCTGAACTTGCAGCAGTCGCACTCCATCATGGAGGCCCCGTTGGCCCCGCGCAACTCCTCCAGACGCCGATCCAGCAGCCGGATCAGATGCTCGTTCACCCCCAAATACCCCGCCTGGGCGAAGGCGATGTGGGGATATTGCCCCTCCAACCGCTCCACCTGCCGGGTGATGCGCTTGATCAGACGCCCGGTGAAAAGATAGTAGGGCAGAACGACGAGCTGCATCATGCCGTTTTGCACCATGCGCTGCACCACGCTCTCCAGACGGGGATAGGTGATGCCGGTGAAGGCGTACTCCACCAGATCGTGACGGGTGGTCTCGAAGAGCCAGCGGGCCATCTTGGCCACCTCGCCGTTGGCCGCCATGTCCGAGGCTCCCCGCCCCAGCAGGATCACCCCGGTGTTCTTGGGATCGGGCATGTCCAGCGTCACCATGGCGCTGTGCAGCCGCATGCGCAACAGTTTGAGGATGGGCTCCTCGCACCCCAGGGGGCGACCGTAAACAAATTCCACGCCGGGACATTTTTCCCGCGCCAGGCGGATGATCCCGGGAATTTCCGCCTTGACGTGCCCGGCGGCGTTGAGAATCAGGGGCAGGGCCAGCACCCGGTCGGAGTCCTGGGCCGCCCGTTCCAGGCCCGCGGCCAGCAGCGGTTCGGCAAATTCGATATAGCAGGTTTCGATGCGCTCCCCGGGATGTTTGGTCCGCCAGAAGTCGACAAAATCCTCCACTTCCTGGTTGCCGTCTGGATCTCGGGAGCCGTGGGCGATGACGAGGATGGTTTCGCGCATGGTCATTCCTTTCGTAAACCCCCACTTTTGCAGGGGTCCGGGGACCGTCACGGTCCCCGGCGGAGGTTTGGAGGCGGAGCCTCCAAGGTTTTGTTGTTTGTTTTTTGCTTTTGCCTTTCGCTTTTCAGCGCGCACTTCTAACAAAGCGGCTTCCGCATGCTTTATCGCGGAAGACGCGCCGCGCGCCGCCCTTATCGGCGACGGTCATCGTTGTTTGATGAGCGTCGCCGATATTTGCCGGAAAGAGCCGATGGAGCCCGGATCAGGTTCCAAGAGCGCCTGAACGAGGCTCCGTGAAAAAGCGCCTGAACGGGGTTCGGTGAAAATCTGGTCGCCTGCGGCGACGTGGGGGCGCGCTGCGCCAAAGCAAAAAACGCTTTGGCTTCACTTGAAAGCGCGCCTAAAAGCCAAAGTCAAAAGCCAAAGTCAAAAGCCAAACCTTGAGGGCTCCGCCCTCAAACTCCCGCCGGGGACTCCAGAGTCCCCGGACCCCTGCAAAAGTGTCTGCTTTTTACGCCTTGCGGAAACCGTGGCCGAAATCAGGATCGTAAAGCCGGGAACGAGGCGTTCCCACGCCGCGACACGCGCCCAACGCCGGACCCAACAAAATCATCCCCTGCCCGGTCGCCCCGGCCTGGCGACACAGTTCGGGCATCTCGGCCAGGGAACCCCGAAGGATGCGCTCCTCGCCCGGCCAACTGGCCTTGTACACCACCACCGCCGGGGCGTCGTCGGGCCAGCCGGCGGCGGCCAACTCCCGCCGAATGGTCGGCCACAAGGTGATGGAAAGATACAAACAAAGCGAAGCCCCATGGGCGGCCAAATCCCGCAACCGCTCCCCCTCGGGAACCGGGGTGCGACCTTCCACCCGGGTGAGAATGACGGTCTGGGTGGTTTCGGGCAGGGTCAGGGTTTCCACCGCCGCCGCCGCCGCAGCGGCGAAGGAGGGAACGCCGGGAACCACCGACACCGTCGCCCCCGCAAGACGCAAGGGCCGAACCATCTCCGCCAGGGCACCGTAAAGCGAGGGATCGCCGGTTTGCAAGCGCACCACGATTTCGCAACGTTGGGCCTGCTCCAACAGCCAGGCGATCATCGCCTCCAGGGTCATGGCGCTGGAGTCGGCGACGACGCAGCCGGGTGGGGCGAAGGCCAGATGATCGGGATTGACCAACGACCCGGCGTAGAGGATGGCCCCGGCGCGGGTGATCAACTCCCGCCCCCGCACCGTGATCAAATCCACCGCGCCGGGCCCCGCCCCGACAAACCAGATCTCGCCCAAACCCCCGGTCATGGCGTCAGCCCTCGACGCGCAAGGCGCGGAGGGAGAAGCAGCGGTCCACCAGGAGATGCGCCTGCCGTTGCTTGAGCAGCCGCACCGCCGTCATCGTCACCACCGGCTCCAGGACCACCACGCCCAGATAGGAGGCGGCGAAGGCGACCCAGGAGGCGAACGGGGTCTCCCCCTCGCCGATCATCAGCCAGAAACCCACCATGGTCGTGACGCCGGCGTAATAGAGGGCGTCCAGCCGGACGATCTCCCGCCAGTCGAGGGAACGCCGCCCTTCCAGCAACCCCTTGCCCAGGGTGTGATGGACGGCGATCAGGGGAACGACCAACGACAGGCTGTTGACCGCCAGATGGGGCAGATCGCCGGGCTCGAAAATCAACCCCTGGAGCAGCAGTCCCAGAGCGAAGCCGAAGAGGGTCGGGGTGAATCCGAGGGTGAGATAGAGGGCCATGGCCCCGACGAAATGGAGTTCCGAGGGGCCGACGTTGAGGTGGAAGGATTGCATGAACAGGGAGAAGAAAAGGGCGGCCAGCAGGGTGCGCGAGGCCAGGATCGGCGAAACCAGCAGTCCGGGCAGATGGCGGCCCAAAATGGCGACGGCCCCCAGGTTGGCCAGGACGAGCTTGACCGGGGCGATGAATCCAGGTTCGATGTGCATGCTCGGGTTCTCCTCAAGCGGGGGAGGACGGGGGGCGCCAAGGGCGCGACGGAATCATCCCGTTGGGGCCTGCACCGATCGAGGAGGGGGAGGGAAAAAAGGGGAGAGCGAAAGAAAACGGGGATGCGGCGACAACGGGGGATCAGGCCGGGCGCGACACCCCGGCGCTCGCCCACATCGCCCGCCGCGACATGTTCAGGCCTTGCCCTGGGCCGGTCTCCGGGCTTGCGCGGCGGATTCGCCCCCCGACGCTCGCGAGCCGTCGAGGGAACATCCGAGGGGGGTCGCCTTCCCAGCCCAAGGGCCAGTGGCATAGTGGACCCACCGTGACGCGCCTACCGTTGCGGGGGCAGCACCGGAATCGCCGACAAGGCGGCTGACCGGATTTCCCGTTTCAGTTCGAGGTGGGGAGACCCCGAACCACCCAAGGAGGGATGGAAGGGATGCTACGGGAGGGAGCGGGGGGATGTCAACAAACCCCGTACTCGTCGGCCCCCAACCAGCGGGCGCACTGCTCCGGCTGGGAGGGAAAATACCAGTGGACGTAGGAGGCGCGGACGTTGTTCCGGCGCACCCCGCCATCCCCCCGATCGAGCTGGAAGGCCGGAGGAAGGGGGGAGGGGTCGCGGACGGAGTGATGAAATTCATGGCCCCGCGCCCCCCCCGCCTCCTGACGATAGCCCAGCCCGGCCAGCTTGCCGGTCATGCGGGTGTGAATCGGCAACACCCCGGCCATGGGCCAGGAAGCCCCCCCGTGGTCGGTCAAAAACTCCCCCAGGGCCATCATGCCGCCGCACTCGGCGAGGATCGGGGTGCCCCCCTCGGCCATGCGGCGCACCCCCTCCCAGGTCGGGGAGCGGGAGAGGGCGGCGGCGTGCAGTTCGGGATACCCCCCCGGCAGCCAGAGGGCGTTGGCGTCGGAAGGAGGAGGCTCCCCGGCGAGGGGCGAGAAAAACCGCGCCTCGGCCCCCATCGCCTCCAGCCACGCCAGATTGGCGGGGTAGAGAAAACAAAAGGCGGCGTCTCGCGCCACCCCGATGATCCGCCCCCGCAGCAACGGCGGCGACGGCGACGGGGCTTCGGCGGCGGCGGGCCGGGGCAGCCGTTCCAGCAGCCGGTCGAGGTCCAGGGTCAGGGCGGCGGTCAGATTGGCCCACGGGGGGGCGGGCTGGTCCTCCGGCAGGATCAACCCCAGGTGGCGCTCCCCCAGGGCGACGGCGGGATCCTGGCGCATCCACCCCAACAGCGGCGGCAGGTTGAACTCCCCCAGGGCCTGGGCCAGGATTTCGGCGTGGCGCGTGCTGCCCACCCGGTTGGCGATCACCCCCAAAATTTCAAACCCCCGGGCAAACCCGACGAATCCCGAAACCAGCGGGGCGATGGAACCGGCCATCCCCTTGGCGTCCACCACCAGCAGCACCGGCAGCCCCAGGCAGCGGGCCAGGTCCGCCGTCGAACCGGGACCGCCGACGCCGCTCTTGCCGTCGTAGAGCCCCATCACCCCCTCCACCACCGCCACCGCCCCCGGCGGCGCATGACGCGCCAGCAACGCCCGACACTCCGACTCCCCCGCCATGAAGGTATCCAGGGAATAGGAGGGGGTTCCGCACAGGGCGGCGTGCCATTGGGGATCGATGAAATCCGGCCCCGCCTTGAAGGGGGCGACGGTCTGCCCCGCCGCCTTCAGGGCGGCCATCACCGCCAGGGCGACGGTGGTTTTGCCGGAGCGGGAGTGGGCGCCGGCGATGAGGAATCCGGGTGCTGTTTCCATGAGCCTGTGGTAAGTTCGGGCGCCAACGTGGAAGGAAAAAAGCATGGGCCGCCTGGGCAGTATAGTTATTCCATTTAAGATTTGCACTTGACGTCAAGCGGAGCCATGGGTGCAACCAACTTCCCCCCCCCCCCCCACACCCCCCTTTAAGTTTTGCCCTGGGGGCAAGGGGGGGCAGGGGGGCCACCAACCTCCCCCCCCCCCCCCGAAAACGTCATTCCCGCGAAAGCGGGAATCCAGCGGCTTTTACATGGGCAGTGGAGAACGACGCAAGTCGCCTACTTACGTACCCATCAATATAGTAATTCCAAACCAATTATGCCCATTGCCAGCTAAAAAATTTACGCTCGTCATTCCCGCGAAAGCGGGAATCCAGAAATGCCGATAGGTGAATGGCTCCCTTCAAACAAACGGAAAAGGGGCTTGGTTCTTCGTAGTGATATCTGCATTTCCCTCCCCCGCCCCTGGATTCCCGCTTTCGCGGGAATGACGGTCTATTTTATTGAAGGAGTCCCTTGCTCCCTCAAGCTCATGGTGGGCAAATATCAAATGGAACAACTAGATAACGACATGATTCTGGTGACGACAGCCGCCGCATCCGCCCTGCTGTCGGGGCTGCTGCTGGACGCCGGACTGGGGGAGCCGAAACGCTGGCACCCCCTGGCGGGGTTCGGTCGGCTGGCGACGGCGGTGGAAAAGGCGACCCGGCGCGGGGGTGCCGATGACGCTCCCCCCTGGACCCTGCGCTTGCGGGGCGCGGCGGCGTGGCTGGCGCTGGTCGGCGGCCTGACGGGGCTGTTGTGGACGATCAAGCCCCACGATGGGGCGGCGGGCTGGCTGGGGGATGTCCTGCTGCTCTACCTGGCGGTGGGGGGAAAGAGCCTGGCCCAACACGGCGAGGCGGTGCGGACGGCGTTGGCGGGGGGCGATCTGGAGGAGGCGCGGCGGCGGGTGGGATGGATCGTCAGCCGCGATACGGCAGCGCTGGACCCCCAGGGCGTCGCCGGGGCGACGGTGGAATCGGTGCTGGAAAACGGCTGCGACGCGGTGTTCGGGGCGATCTTCTGGTTTCTCCTGCTGGGGGGCGCGGGGGCCGCGGGCTATCGACTGGCCAACACCCTGGACGCCATGTGGGGCTACAAAACGCCCCGTTATCGCCATTTCGGCTGGGCCGCCGCCCGCGCCGACGACCTGCTGAACTATCTTCCCGCCCGCCTCACCGCCTTGACCTATGCCCTCCTCGGTCGAACCGCCGTCGCCTGGCGCTGCTGGCGGCGTCAGGCCCCCACCTGGAAGAGTCCCAACGCCGGGCCGGTGATGGCCGCCGGGGCCGGGGCGCTGGGGGTGCGATTGGGGGGGGCGGCCGTCTATCACGGGGTGGGGGTGGAACGCCCGCCCCTGGGCGAGGGCCGCCCCCCCGAGGCGGGGGACATTTCCGCCGCCCTCGCCCTGGTGCGGCGGGGGGTCTGGCTGTGGGCGGGGGCGACGGCGCTGCTTTGGGGGATGGGTCATGCTTGAACACGGCGGCGGGGTGCGGGCGGCGGCAGTCCGATTCGCCATTCCCCCGGAGCAATGGCTGGATCTCTCCACCGGGGTCAACCCCTTCGCCCGGTTGCCGGAGGCGATCCCCGCCCCGCTCTGGAACCGTCTGCCCGAGGCGGAGGACGGCCTGGAGGCGGCGGCCCGGGCCTATTACGGCACCCCCTCGCTGCTGCCGACGGCGGGCTCCCAGGCGGTGATTCAAGCGTTGCCCCGACTGCGACCGCCGGGACGGGTCGCCGTGCTGCATCCCGCCTACGCCGAACACGCCCACGCCTGGCGACAGGCCGGCCACGCCGTGGCAAACCTCCCCCTCGACGCCCTGGAGGCCTCCCTGGAGAGCTTCGACGCGGTGACGGTGGTCCATCCCAACAACCCCACCGGCCAACGTCTCGCCCCGGAGCGGCTGCTGGAGTGGCGGGAGCGGCTCGCCCGCCGGGGCGGCTGGGTGGTGGTGGACGAAGCCTTCATCGATCCCACTCCGGAACTCAGTCTGGCCCCCTGGACCCCCCTGCCTGGGCTGCGGGTATTGCGTTCGTTGGGCAAATTTTTCGGTCTGGCGGGGGCGCGGGTGGGGTTTCTGCTGGCCGAACCGGAGCTGCTGGCCCGCTGCCAGGAGTTGCTCGGACCCTGGAGCGTGGCCGGACCCTCCCGCTGGGCGGCCCGGCAGGCCCTGGAGGATCGGCCATGGCAGGGGGAAAACCGTCTTCGCCTCGCCGCCGACGCCCGTCGTCTGGCGGCGCTGCTGGCGCGATGGGGGCTCCCTCCCGCCGCCGGGACCGATCTCTTTCAGTGGGTTCCCACCCCGGCGGCCCCGGCGTGGTGGGAGGGGTTGGCGCGGCGCGGCATTCTGGTCCGCCGTTTTGACGACCCCTCCGGATTGCGTTTCGGCCTGCCCGGCCCGGAAGCGGATTGGCGGCGTCTCGCCGACGCCCTGGCGGCCCTTCAAGAGGCCCTTCCCCCCGTCGGCTGAACCGGCCCCCCGCCGGGGAGGGGGCGACGGAATCCGCGTAACAATTCAGCCCCCCTGGTTCACCGCTCCATGAGAAGCTGGTTCATGCTGCTTTTGCGACTGCGGGTCCAGGGGGATCATCCCCCTGGCGGGTTGTAGGGCAGAGCCCTACGGTTTTGACTTTTGCATTGGCTTTTGGCGCGCTTTTAAGTAAAGCCAAAGCGTTTTTTGCTTTGGCGCAGCGCGCCATCTCGTCGCCGGAGGCGACCAGATTTTCACCCAAGCTGAAGCATGAGAACTCCCCAAAATGGGGAAAAATCAGGGGTGGTGAATCGTTACGAATCCTC
Source organism: Magnetococcales bacterium (assembly GCA_015231965.1). GTDB lineage: Bacteria > Pseudomonadota > Magnetococcia > Magnetococcales > JADGAP01 > JADGAP01. The sequence continues at coordinate 14,011 of JADGAP010000029.1, forward strand.
TTGCCATCCGCCGGGGCGGGTGGTATCGATAAAAAAGCTTGGACATCTCGGAACACGGTGCGACTCCGTGACGATCCCGTCGCTGTAACCAGGGACGCCCCTTCCAGACAGGCCACTGCGGGAAACCATTCCGGCGGGAAGGCGGGAGGCGGCGGAGGATCTGGAAGTCAGAAGACCTGTCCGGGCGAATAAAAATCGGCTTGAAACCCCATGGTAAAAGGTTTCGGGAGAGGCGTTCGCGCGCCCTCTTCCGGAACCTTTTTTTTTGCCCTTCCACCGAACCAGGAGACCCCCGATGAACCCGTCCGACGAAGCCCCCCCCACCCAACAACCCGACCCCCGGTCGCCCGACGCCGCGCCCCGAGTCTCTCCCGAGGTGATCTCCCGCCGCAAAAGTTGCACCGCCGATGGCGTGGGGCTCTCCCATTACATCCTGATGGAGGAGAGCCGCCCGAAATGAGCGCGGAAGAGATGGCGTCGGGGCGTCTGGTCAACAGCGGGGGTGGCCCCTCCCTGCTGCCCTGGGATATCGGTCACGCCACCCATCTGGCGGTGATGGAGCCGGAGACGGCCTTTTGGAGTCTGGTCCGCAAGGATCGTCTGGCCGACGCCCTGACCGGGGGGGAGCTGCTGGCCCTCTATCGCCAAAAGCGGTCGGCCTTTGAACAGGAAATGGCGTTGTTGCGTTTCGGCTTGTCCCCCTCGGCGGTCTATTTCAACCCCACCGACCGCTGCAATCTGGACTGCTCCTACTGCTACATCCCCCAGGCGATGCGCCAGGGGGGGGAGCAGATGTCGGCGGAACGGCTGCACGAGGCCCTGTCGCGGCTCCAGGACTATTTCGCCGGAACCATGGCCCGGGTGGGCCGCCTGCCCCGGGTCATCTTCCATGGCGCCGAGCCCCTGCTCAACTTCAAGGCGTTGCGGCAAGGCATCGAGGCCTTCGACGGTCGGTTCGAATTTGGCGTGCAGACCAACGCCACCCTGCTCACCGAGGAGATGCTGGGGTTTTTCCAGGACCATCGGGTGAGCCTGGGGCTCTCCCTGGACGGCCCCACGGCGGAGATTACCCACGACGCCCGCCACGCCCGGGAAGGACGGGTGGAGGTGCATGGCGCGGTGTTGCGGACCTTGGAAAAATTGCGGGGGAGCCGCCGCCACAGCGTGATCGTCACCGTGACCCGACACAATGTGGGGGTCTTGAACGAGATGGTCGAGCTGCTCCACGGCCTGGAGGTTCCCGCCTGCCTGCTCAACATGACCCGTTGCACCCTGGAAGGCGGTCGACAGGCGCGGGTTCCCGATCACGAAGCGGCGCCGCCCTTCCTCGCCGCCCTGGAGCGGACCCACGCCCTGTATCGAGAGACCGGGCGCAAGTTGGTGGTGGGCAATTTCGCCAACATTTTGTTGGCCATCCTGGCCCCCACCGCCCGTCGCTTGATGTGCGACCTCTCCCCTTGCGGCGGGGGGCGGGCCTTTTTCGCCGTCGCCGCCAATGGCGATCTGTTCCCGTGCAGCGAATTTATCGGCTTGTCCTCCTTCGCGGGGGGCAACCTGTTCGAGGGCGGGGTTCGGGCGGCCCTGGAGAGTCCGGCCTTTGCCAAGGTGATCGGGCGGGATGTGGATCGTTTCGATCCGTGTCGACGTTGCGCCATTCGTCACTTTTGCGGTTCGCCGTGTCCCGCCGAGGCCCATGAAATGCACGGCGGAATGGATCGCTTGGGGGCTTTTTGCGCGTTTTACGAAGAGCAGACCCGTTACGCCTTCCGTCTCATCGCCGATGGCAAGGCCGACGATTTCCTCTGGAACGGTTGGGATCAGGGGGAGGGCATGGCTACTCTGCTGGACTTTGCCGGAGGGGTTTAGTTTGGCTTCGTCGGATGTCATACAGCCCGACATGGGCCGACCAAAGAGCGGAATGGCCGTTAGAGCCATTCCATTTTAAAATTGCCTATGCCGTCAAGCGGTGCCTGGGTGATGCAACCAACGCCTCAACCACGAAAACGTCCTTCCCGTTTCGCGGGAATGACGGTCCATTTTGGACGTGGGTTCCTTGCATCTGCAATCCCCGTATGTGCCATTTCCAATGGAAACGACCCTAACTCGCCGCGCCGCACGACCCGGCCTCCCATGCTCCCGCCATGGGCTCACGCGGCGGCGGATTTTCCCTGGACCGCGCCCCACTGTTTCACGGCGTCGAGCAAGGTTTTTTTGCGCACCGGCTTGCTCAAATGGGCGTTGCATCCGGCGTCCAGGCTGCGCTGCTCATGCTCCAGCAGGGCGTCGGCGGTGAGGGCCAGCACCGGCGTGGGAGGACGCCCCTGCTGCCGCTCCCACTCGCGAATCAGGCGGGTGGCCTGCACCCCGTCCATCTCCGGCATCTGCATGTCCATCAACACCAGGTCGTAGCCGTTGCGCATGAAGGCCGCCACCGCCGCCGCCCCGTCGGCCACGAATTCCACCCGGTGGGGCGTGGCGGCGAGGTAGCGTTTGATCAGCCACTGATTGTCCTCCGAATCCTCCGCCACCAGAATGGTGAGCTGGGCGCTCCGGGGGGCGGCGGTCGACGCGACGGCGGGGAAGGCGATGCCACCGGGAAAAGCCCCGGAAACCTCCCCGGCGGCGGAATCCTCCTCATCCCGTTCCAACGCCGCCGCCTCTTCCAGGCAGGGCAGGTGGATGGTGAAACGGCTGCCCCGCCCCAGCTCGCTGCTCACTTCGATGCGGCCCCCCATCATCCCCAACAGACGCCGACAGATGGCCAACCCCAGCCCGGTTCCGCCGTACCGGCGCGAAATGGAGGAGTCGGACTGGACAAAGGGGTCGAAAATGCCCTCCAGCTTGCCGGAGGGAATGCCGATGCCGGTGTCGATGACCCGCCAACAAAGCCCACGCCCCCCCTCGTCCCAGTCGACCCGGAGGGAGATCTCCCCCTGCTCGGTAAATTTCAGGGCGTTGGAGAGCAGATTCATCAGGATCTGACGCAACCGCCCCACGTCGCCCAGCCAGCGGTCCGGCATCCCTTCCTCCACCCGGCACAGCAGGGTCAACCCCTTGCGCCGTGCCCGCTGCACAAACAGACTGGCCAGGGTTCCCGTCAATTGCCGCAGGGAGAAGGGACACCGCTCCAGCTCCAATCGCCCCGACTCGATGCGGGACATGTCCAGCACGTCGTTGAGAATCCCCAACAGGGCGTCCCCCGCCGCCGCCACCGCCTGCACGTACTCCAGCTGCTCCAGGGTGAGGGAGGTTTCCCGCAGCAAGTCGCTCATGCCGATCACCGAATTGAGCGGCGTGCGAATTTCGTGGCTGACGTTGGCGAGAAAATCGCTCTTGCTCCGGCTGGCCTGCTCTGCCGTCTCCTTGGCCCGACGCAACGCCTCTTCCATGACCACCCGCTCCGCCATCTCCTGACGCAGGCGGGCGTTGCTTCGTTCCAACTCGGCGGTACGTTGGCGCACCCGGCTTTCCAGCGCCTCCTCGGTCCGCCGATGATCGGTCACGTCCATCACCGCCCCTTGAAACCGCTCCGGGGTTCCGTCGGGGTTGACCAGCACATCGGCCAGACAGCGCAAGATCCGCTCCTCCCCCTGGGCGCGGCGAACCCGATATTCCAGATCCCCATGGGGCGCGGAACCGTCCGGGGGGCATCGGAAAAATGCCTCGATCTCCCCCCGGTCCTCGGGATGGACCACCTCCAGCAACGACTTGAGGCTCGGGGGCGTCGATCCGGGATCCAGCCCCAACAGGCGGAACATCTCCGGCGACCACGCCACCTCGCCGGAGCGGGGATTCCACTCCCACCCCCCCAGCCCGGCCAGCTCCTGGGCCCGGGCCAGCCGACGCCGGTTCTCCTCCAGGGCGGCCTCTACCCGCAGCCGTTCCGCCATCTCCGCCCGCAGCCGTTGGTTGCTGGCGGCCAGCCATTGCATGGCCAGCCGGTTTTCCAACAACCGCGCCGCCTGATGGGCCAGATTGACGAGAAAGGGAAAATAGGGCTCCACGGCGACGGGGTCGTCCACCTGAAGACGCAACGCCCCATACCCATGGGTCAGGGTGCGCAGGGGCAATGAATTTTCCCCCCGGCGGGGGGTGCCGAGGGACGGCGACGCGGCGTGGGGAGGGGCGGGAACCGTCGGCGCGTCGGCTTCGTTCCAGGGATCGTCGGGGAGGGGAGACAAGACCAGGGCGGCGGCGCTCACCCCGGGAATCTCGGACAACGAGGCCCCGAGAAAGGCGCTCATCGCCGCCCCATCGGGCAGGGCGTCGAGGGTCGACTGGATCAGCAGCAGCCGACCCAGCGCCTCCGGTTGCATGCGCGGCCCGCTCATTGCCCCATGGGGCTGAGGAACGCCCCACCCCAGCGGGCGAGCCACGCGGTCACATCCACGTAATACGGATTACGCACCACCTGCCCCTGCACGATCATCAGCGGATGGACCTGCAACGCCGCGAAAATCGCCGCGCCGCTGAAACGGCGGGCGTCGTACTGGCAGATGGGGGTCAAGGGGTGATCACGCACCAGGTCATTCAGACGACATTCATACTCGAACAGGCGGTCGGCGCCGGGAACGCCGCTCAACGCCCAGTGCATTTCGCCGCTGGCCCGCACGTGACGCCACCCCCTGGCCCGGTTGTCGTGATAAAAATGGCGCAGCCGCTCCAGCATCCCTTCCGGGGTGAACGCCCCCTCGGGAAAATAGGCGTCATGGGTGGAGAGCAGTTGCAGTTGATTTCGCGCCTCGTAACGGGCGCACTCCACCCCCAGTTTTTGCAACTGATGGCGAATCTCCTCCGGCGCGGCGTCCTGGGCGAAATAGGCGACAAACTCCTCCCCCTCCAGCCCGCTTTGCAAAAAACGCCCGATCACCCGACGCCGCTCCTCCTCGTCGTTGTAGATCAAGCACATGTGCTGACCGGGGGGAAAACGCTCCGCGGTGAATCCCAGATCCACGTCCTCACGATGATCTTCCACGGTCATGACTCCCTTGCCGCCGTTCCGACGCTTCCTCCCTCTCGAATCCCCCCCGACATCGGAAGGAATCGGGCGGGTCGCCTCCCACCGCCTGTGGATTAAAGGGTAGTGTATCATTTCAATTTCCTTAAAATCTTTCTGAAAATTGCAACCCGATGTAACGGATACAGGATGTATCAAGTTCTTAATCAAGCTTTTTCCACGCAACGGATATGGAATTATCCCCTGTCAAAATCTATCACGGGAAGGCTGGGAGAAAACAGGGGATTGGTCTAAACTAAAGCATTTGATCGTGCAAACAGCCCCATGATGTTGTTACAATCACGCATCATCCCACGAACACCGGCGGGAGAAGAGGCGTCATGTTTCGCCAACCCACACTGCGCAACATTTTTTTCGCCTCCCTGGTGCTGGTGACGGCGTTGCCGTTGTTCATCATCCTTTCCACCCGCACGGCGATTTTGGACATGCTGGCGCAGGACATCCAGGGCGAGGCGATGCGGGTGGCGGCCCACATGTCCTCCTATCTCGGAGCGCCCGCCGTCGAAAGCGGCAAGCTGGACGTCCCCCCCGATCTGCAAATGGATTGGATGCAACTGGCGCGGGATTTCGGCCTCCGCAAATTTCGCCTCTTTTCCCAAGAAGGGGAGATTCTCTTCTCCTCCCAATCCGACGAGATCGGTCGCCGCACCCCCTCCGAACATTTAAGCCAGATTTTGCGCCACGGCCCTTTCGCCCAGATGACGGGTCAGGGAACCCTGACCCTGGAAGGGGAAAAGGTGCAGCAGGACTTGGTGGAAACCTACGTTCCGGTGGTTCGCGACGGGCAAGTGCATGGCTATTTTGAAATTTATTTCGATTTCACCGCCCGCAAATCGTCCTACGAAGCCGCCTTGGGCCGCAACATCCTGATCCTGGCGCTGATGGCGGCGGGGTTGTTCGTCTTGGTGATCCTGGCGTTGCGCCAAACGGCCCGGTCGATGGCGCAGCGCCAGGAGAGCGACGAACAGGTGCGGGAGCGGGAGGTGATGCTCCGTTCCGTCCTGGAAGGGGCGTTGGACGCCATCGTGGTCAGCGACGGCGAAGGCCGGGTGGTGGAGTTCAACAAGGCGGCGGAGGAGATGTTCGCCGTCTCCCGCCCGCAGGCGCTGGGTCGCCTGGTGGGGGAGCTGATCGTGCCGCCGGAACAGCGGGAGAGCCATCAATCGGCGTTGCGCCAGCGGGCCAGGATGGTCGAGTCGACCATGCCCCGGCGTCGCCTGGAAGGCCAGGGGATGCGCTCCGACGGAGGGCGGGTGGACATGGAGATGGCGGTCTCCATGTTCCGGCAGGGTGGCAATCCCTATTTCACGGCGATTTTGCGGGATGTCACCGAACGCAAGCAGATATTGGCCTCGCTGCGGGACGCCCTCTCCATCGCCCAGACCGCCAGCCGGGCCAAGAGCGAATTTCTGGCCACCATGAGCCACGAAATCCGCACCCCGATGAACGCCATTCTCGGCATGGCGGAGCTGCTGGCCGAAACCGATCTCTCCTTCGAGCAGCGCAATTTCGTCACCCGCTTCCACAACGCCGGCGAGACGCTGTTGACCTTGATCAACGACATTCTGGATCTCTCCAAGGTGGAGGCGGGGCAACTGGAGTTGGAGCGCAAGGAGTTCCAACCCCGGCGCATGATTCAGGAGACGGTGGGGGCCTTCGAGGAGGAGGCGCGGCGCAAGTCGCTGGCCTTGCTCTGGCAGGTGAGCGACGAAACCCCCCCGCTGCTGCTGGGTGATGAGCTGCGGTTGCGGCAAATTTTGTTCAATCTGGTGGGCAATGCGGTCAAATTCACCCAGCAGGGGCGGGTGGAGGTCAAGTTGCAACGCTGTCGCCGGGGCGAGGATCGGGGATTGATGCTCTTTTCCGTCAGCGACACCGGCATCGGTATTTCGTCGGAACAGCGGGAGCTGATCTTCCGCCCCTTCACCCAGGCGGACAACTCCACGACTCGGGAGTATGGCGGCACCGGCCTGGGGCTGGCCATCTGCAAGCGGCTGGTGGAATTGATGGGGGGCTGGATCTGGGTGGAAGGAGAGCCGGGACGGGGCAGCGTCTTTTACTTCACCGTGCGGCTGGGCATAACGGAACACCCGGAGCAGACCCCGGCCCCCGTCGAGGAGCGACTTCCCCCCCTCGCCGTCGTCGAGGAGCCCCGCATCCCCATGCGTCTGCTGCTGGTGGAGGATTCGGAGGACAACCGCATCCTGGTGCAGGCCTTCCTCAAAACCGAACCCTGTCGCATCGATGTGGCGATCAACGGTCGCGAGGCGGTTTATATGATCCGCCGCGCCCCCTACGATCTGGTGTTCATGGACATTCAAATGCCGGTGATGGATGGTTTCACCGCCACCCGCCACATTCGCGAATGGGAGCGGGAGATCGATCGGACCCCCGTCCCCATCGTCGCCTTGACCGCCTTCGCCATGCGCGAGGACATGGAGCGCGCCTTGGCGGCGGGGTGCGACGAACATTTGCCCAAGCCCATGAGCAAGAGCAAACTGTTGGCGGTGGTGCGGCGTTTCGCCGAGCGCCCCCGGGCCGCGGATCCCCCCCCCATCGCCCAGGAGGGCGGGCGGTCTCTTTGATCCGTCGGGGGAATGGGTTTCAGCCAGGGGAGAGGATGCCATGTTGCACGATCGGCGCGTCTTGGCGGTGGTTCCCGCCCGGGGCGGCAGCAAGGGGGTGGCGCTAAAAAATTTGCGCCTGCTGGCCGGACGCCCCCTGGTGGCGTGGGCCGGGGAGTGCATTCGTCGGTCGCCCTTCATCGACCGCGGGGTGGTCTCCACCGATCACGAGGCCATCGCCCAGGCCGCCGAGGCCGCCGGACTGGCCGCGCCGTTCCGTCGCCCAGAGGCCCTTTCCGGCGATCGGGTCGCCGATTTTCCCGTGCTGGAACACGCCTTGCAAACCATGGAGGCGCTGGACGGGGTGATCTATGACGTGGTGCTGATGCTCCAACCCACCTCCCCCTTGCGCCGCGACCGACACGTGGAAGGGTGCCTGCGCAAACTGGTGGAGGAGGGGTGGGATGCGGTCTGGACCCTCTCCCCCACCGACCTCAAGTTCCACCCCCTCAAGCAGTTGACCCTGGGGGAGAACGGGGCCATGGACTATTTCGACCCCCGGGGGGCGGCCATCGTCGCCCGTCAGCAGTTGCATCCCGTCTATCATCGCAACGGGGTGGCCTACGCCGTGACCCGGGACTGCCTGCTGCGTCAGGGGTCGATCAAGGGCACCCGCACCGCCGGTTTGGTCATCGATGACCCCCTGATCAACATCGATACCGAGGAGGACCTCCAGCGCGGCGAGCAGCTGCTGCGCGACGGTCTGACCCTGGAATAGTCGCGCACGAGGAAATTCCCTTTTCGTCTGATCTTATCTGGAGTCCCCTCCCCAGCGGTTGAACCCCTCCCTTTCGCCCCTCATTCCCCTCATGCGTCCCGACCTGGATGTATCGGTTGGTGAGCGTTTGCTTGCGCTGGCCTTGACCTCTCCTTTCGTCGATGCGCCCCGACTTCGACGCTGGGAGGCGACGTGGGAGGGGCTTTGGCAGCGTCGGGCCGTGGTCTTTGCCACCCCGGGGGAAGGGCTGGCGGCGTTGCGTCAGGTGATGGGCTGGCCGCCGGGGGAGGATTGGTGGCTGTCGCCGCTGCTGGCCCCCGGGTGGCGCGAGGGGGGTGCCGCCGCCGCCCTGGCGGGGCGATGGCTGGACGTGGCCTCGGAGAGCGGTCTGGCCCGGCTGGACGAATCCCACCCCCCGGCCCGAGGGTGGATCCTCCCCCATCCCTTCGGTCTGCCCCAACCGGCGCCAGCCCCGGGGGCGTTTCGCCTGGAGGAGATTTCCGGCGTCCTTCGACCCTTTGCCGGGTGCGGCTGGGGGGAGGTTCAGGCGGCGTGGCTGGACGGCAACGGTCTGTTGGCCGGGGGCGGCTGCCCCTGGCTCTGCGGCGACGACGCCCTGGCCGAGGCGTTGCGCGGACGACGGCGGCGTCTCCCCTCGGCCCTGTCGTGCGAACTTGGATTGGCCCAAATGGAGCGCCTGGAGACGCTGCTGGCGATGCGTCGGGAGCGGGCGGAAGGGTATCTGGCGCTGCGGGATCGGGGGCTCTACGGCAAACCTCCCGGCGGGGAGCGGGCCTGGGAGGGGTTCCATCTGCAACTGCCGCTGGGGGCGTGGCGCGACGATCTGGCGGCGTTTCTCCGCAAGGGGGGGATCGGGGCGGGTCCGCCCATCGGCTGGGCGGCGGCGGACCTTCCCCAAGAGGCCCATCCGGCGGGAGAGGGGCCGGGCATGACCCGCTTGCGGCAATGCGGGCTGCGCCTCCCTCTTTACGCCGCCTTGTCCCGTTCGGACCACAAAAAAATCATCAACCGTCTGCACCGTTGGACCGAACGACGCGCCCGGCGAGAAGGGGATCCGCCGGAGGAGGAAACGCATTTTTTAGGGGAGGATGCGCCACATGGAACCGCGTGAGGATACGTTGTATCGAGTTGTTTCAACAAAAAAGTGCCCATCAGGTCCATCGGCCTCTGGGGGGGCAACCAACTTTCCCACGATGTGAACCTCCGTCCCGCTTTCGCGGGAAGGAGGTTTTATTTCAGGAATGGTTCCTCTCTTGTGTCTATCTCCTAGACTTTAGAGTTACGGCAACTGCTTCCCCTCTGTGCCAATGTAGGCGAGGCAGGCATCCGGCAGTTGATCGGCCTGCAACGGGACGTGCTGGGGTTGGGGTAAGCCGAAAAAACAAATGGGAACCCGACCGGATGGACGCCGGACCCGGGCTCCCTCGGTCCGCCGTGGTTCGGGGGCGTTGGATTTGGCATTCCGCCGGGTTTTTTACGGCTTCATGAACTTACCAATTACAAATCACGTTGACATAATTCAAGGATCATCCTCTCAAAATTTGATAGAGGCACATCAGAAGACCTCACCAATTTTAACGACTTCAATGCAGAATCAACACCTCGATCCAACACTAATTTGTTCCCTATCTTCTTGCCGATCTCGACTGGAAGCCCATATTCTTCTAATGCAATTAGCTCTGGCGCTAAAAATAGATTCTCCACACAGCTGATATAGAAGGAATAATCTCCGGGAGGTAAGTTTCTTTTAAGAAAGATCTCTTTTTGTATTGAATCAACCGCTCCTAGATACCTCGGCATTCTGAATGATGCCCATGTTCTCTGAAAATCAATTACAATCTCAACAGCATCACTTGTATCTACCGGTTCTCTACCTTCTGCCTTTTCTAATGTTTTCAATATAAGGCTACTAGTTTGATTGTTTTGGGAAAGCTGCATCAACCTAAACGCAAGCTGTTTTGCAGATGCGACACTTTTGGTTGTCTTTAGATTAAAATACTCAAATATCGTCTCACAAATCCAAACCAACTGATTCCACGTTGGCAAACCAATCCAAGCTAGACTGCGATGCTCACTTGACGCACATTTTGTAAGATGCTGCGCCAACCTAATTTGACTATATGGATCAACATGCTTATTCTTTCTTATGGTGTCCATTGATAAGACGCTATTGTTATAGAGTTCCTGAACTCGACCTAACGATTCTCGCGTTAAATCTTCTTGGTCCATTTGCACCAGAAGCCCTAATGAAACGTCGCTGTTCTGTGAGTGAAAAGGAATATCAATTAACTCATGTTTTTGCTCGGGTTCGTTGTCAAGTATTATCAATTTTCCAATAAAATAACGAAACATTCTTCCAGATCTGCCGCGGATATTCATGAATGTAAAGTAGTCAATTTTCTTTCCGGCTAACTTTCCGTCGAATATAATAACATTCTTTGCTTTTGTATTCACCCCTTCGATTAGCGTGGAAGTGCAAACTAGATAACTTATTTCGCCATTATTAAACAGATAAACCATCAACTGAGATAGGGATCTTGGCATCTTTCCATGATGAATTCCAATTCTACGTCTAAGCGCCTTGCAGAGGACCCAGTCTGGATGATACACATCTCCTATCCATTCGGAAGCTTCTATGACGCGTTCTGTTACGGTTTCGTGATTGCATGTCATTAACAATCTCACAACTTCATTCGCCTGTTCCGGAGATTTGCAATAAACCATCGTTGGTTCATCGATGATATTCTTGCAACGCTCCACAAAAGACTTCTCCCTACTATCGACGATCCGAATTTTTTCCACCTCTGTTATGACTGTGTTATATGATGTCTCAACAAAAACGCACTTGTATTTATCCGCAAATCCGCTTGAAACCTCCTTAATGTTAGGTCCAAGCAAATATATCTGCCGAGAAGCCTTGCTAAGATTGTATAACGCATGGTTAAGCGCAGATGACCGACTACCATCTTCTGAAATGGATGGGGCCAATTTATAGAATTCATCAATGACTGTTAAGTCGATATCTAGCAAATCCACTCGCTCAATCACTCGTTCCTGTGTGAGGATATAGATATTTTTATCTAATGACTCCTGGTCATTATGGGTTATCAGTTTATAATCCCGACTAAACCGGCTAAGGCGACGCCTCGTCTCGTCAATTAATGCGATGGTAGGAACAACTATCACAATATTATTAAATTTTAATGATGCGACAATAGCATCAACGAGAAGGCTCTTTCCAAAGCTTGTCGGGGCGCTCAGGATAAGACTATTGCCATCCATCAATATTTGATAGTACTTCGCCTGCATTTCATGAAACACAATATCTAGCTCTTGAGAAGATGCATCTACAGGTCTGTGCGCCTCATATAATAGCCTGCCTCGCACTCCTAAATTCTCTGTTTCAATATAAGGGAAAAGCCCAACTTGCTCAACAAGAGCGTCCAAAATACCTGGAACTGAGCCGTCGAAGATTTCGCGATTATCAAGGGCTCTTATAACAAATTCCCTCGCAAAAGCACCGGACGGGTCATGGTTGCAAAATCTTGCAATCTCTTTAAGAACTGAGAAAGGGTTCATTTTTATCTCATCCCGATGCTTCAATACATCCCTGAGTTCATCTGCATTCATCATGGTCTCCTACGATTGTAGCGCCTTAAGCTTCGCATCAAACTGTGAAATTAGATCGGCCTTGGTATGGAGAGGAACAAATATAAGATGCAGATGGATGGTTTTAAACACCCCGCTTCCCTTGAATTTGTCGAAGTGCCGCTTAAGCTCTGTGGTGACGTCATTTTTATAGGCTTCGATAGATTTATTGTATCGTTTTACAACAGGGCTCTCATAGGCGATAAGTACCGGGATATGAATGCAGGGAAAAACTTCATCTAAAGACGTCTTCTCGCTTAACAATTTATTTAGTTTCGTCGATATGGTTCCATCTCCCACAAGTTTACCTTTAATAAACACAAATTCCTTCCTTAGGTAGTCTGTGCTCAAATGATCATTAACCGATTTAACAGCGTCATTGATAGCTCCTGATGCATCTGTATAAAATTTCGCCTCTCCAAGCCAAAGCTCGATCTTATCATTTTGTTCGATAACATGAACAGCATCAAATCCTTTTACCACGTCATTTGCCGCATCTTTAAAATAGATCTTTGAAATCAATGGAAGGCTTTTGTAATACGACCGCAGGATTGCATATAATATTAACTCACCGATTTCCCCTCTATGTTTACTATCAGAAGTAGTATAGACTTTGATTGATGCCTCTTTCAACATTTTGTGGGCAGTTCCAGCGGTAACTTCGCTCCATTTCTGCAATGGATAGACAAACTCAATCAGGTGTTCTATTAAGTATTCGGCGAACTGCTGCGAACGCCATTTTCCAAACTCATAACCAGCACACAAACCCAACAAAGTCGGAGGTTCCCTGTCAACCTCAATGATAACGTCAAGAAACCGTTCAGGCGGAGGAGGCAACATTCTTACATCCCCATGATTCTTGAATTATGGATGCACATCTACATTACCCCTTCGGTACTATTTCAGGAGAACTAATTGAAGGTTATAACATGGGGATATATTTTGTAAAGGTGATTTTAAGCGATTCAAAACTAAGTTTTCGCCTTTCTGAAAAGGTGTATCCTCCAGCTTGGATAAAATCTGGTCGCCTCCGGCGACGATTCGCCAGGGCTGGCGAAACGGACTGGCGAAGCCAGCCCGCAGGGAGAGGGCCAGGGATGGCCCTCGTCAGCTTTCCCCCAAATTCCCCCCTTCACCTTCTTCTGAGGGTGGGGAGCGTCGTGGGAGGGGGCCATCCCAGGTTGCGCGACGGGCCGATCGCCTGCATAGTGGGGGGTTGGTGCAACCTGTTTTCCCGCCGGACGGCCCCATGGACATCGCCCGCATCCAAACCACGCCCGAGGAGGAGTTGTTGAGCCGCCTGCGTCAGACGCGGCTCAAGGGGCATGGGCAACCGTTGATCTATCAAAACGCCCGGCTGGAGTTGGCGCGTCAGATGGATCCCCGCGCCCTCTTTCCCGCCCAGCGGTACGTGCTGCGGGAGGATTTTGTCCGGCTGGAGGCCCTCCATCAGCTGTTCAAGGGGCGGGGGGTGGACATTTTCGCCCTGGAGGGGGCGGTGTGGTTCCACCTGCGCCAGGAGGACGGCGCGGAGGGCGAGGCCATTCCGCTGCTGCCACCGGTGGTGGAGATGTCCCGAGAGCCCGACGGACGGACCATCCCCCTGATCAACGACGGGATGCATCGGGTCTACGCGGCGTTGCGGCTGGGCAAGCGGATCAACGTGGTGATGGTCCACGACGTTCCGGAGGAATACCCCTATTACGCCCACGCCCTGCCCAACGGCTGGGACGACGTGACCGAGTTGGACGCCCTGCCCGACGATTTCGTCAAGAAAAGCTATCGGGATCCGCAAAATTACAAGGCCCTGTTCCGGGATTTCAACGCGGTGTTTCCCGGCGTGCAAAAACAACGCAAGCAGAGCAATCCCGCCAGCCTTCAGGCGTGATCCGCCGCCAGGGGCGTTCGGCGAGCCCTCAGGGAGAACCAACGTCATGCGACTTTCCGATGTGGACATCCTGGCCAAGCTGGACACAGGGGAGATCGTCATCCATCCCCGACCCGACGAGGAGTGCATCGGCTCGTTTTCCATCGACGTGCGGCTGGGGCGGGTGTTCCAAATGTTTCGCCCCAGCCAACTCCCGTTTCTCGACCTTTCCGATCCTCGGGGCTCCTTCGCCATGAGCGAAAATCTCATGGAAACCATCACGGTGGCGGAAGGGGAGAGTTTTTTCCTCCAGCCCGGGGAGTTCGCCCTGGGCATCACCCTGGAGCGGGTGCGCCTCTCCAACGCCATCGTCGGTTGGCTGGACGGCCGCAGCAGCCTGGCCCGGCTGGGGTTGATGGTCCACATCACCGCCCACGCCATCGACCCCGGGTGGGATGGCCACATCACCTTTGAATTTTTCAACGCCGGACGCTTCTCCCTAGCCTTGCGGCCGGGATTGCGCATCGGTGCCCTCTCCTTCGAGGTGCTTTCCAGCCCCACCAGTCGGCCCTACGGCAGCAAGCGGGGGGCCAAGTATCAAGGGCAGCAAAGCCCCCTCTCCAGCCGCATCTCCGCCGATCACAGTGAGTCCTGAGTTGCTATCCAGCGAACATTAAACCCGGATTGTCCATTAGAGACGAAAAGTGCTTCTATAAGCAGAAAAAGGTGAAGGGGGATATTGGGGGGACAGTTCCCTGTCCCCCCAAGGTCATGATTTTGACTTTGTTATTAGGCGCACTTTCAAGTGAAGCCGAAGCGTTTTTTTGCTTCGGCGCAGCGCGCCCAATCGTCGCCGCAGGCGACCAGATCTTCGTGGAACCATACCCATTTAGTTGCGGCTACGCCGCATGCCGACCGCTTACGATCCATCTAATGAACAATCCGGGTTCAACGACCTTCCGCCTCCTTTTTCTTCTTCTCGTCGTCGCCGAACACCTCTTCCTTGCTTTGCCCCTTGAGAAACCCCTGATTCATGGAGTCCACCCACTTTTTCACCGAATCCTGGGTCGACTTGGTGGCGGCCCCCTGGCTCAGTTCCGGGGCGGGGCTGCCATTTTTGTAATAGACGGTGCGGGAAAGCTCCCCTTCAAAGTCGAAATAGGCCCCCGGACCATCGGCGACGCCGTTGCGGTAGCCCTGCTCGTGGCTCTTGTTGCCATTGCGATGGTATTCCACCAACTTGCCGTCCTGCTTGCCCAGGCGGTATTCGATCTCCTGACGACCGCCGTCCCACTTGTTGGTGATCCACACCCCGTCCTTCAAACCGTAGGCGTAGGAGCCTTCCTCGTAGATTTTTTCGGTTTTCTTGCCCCGGGCGTCGGTGTGGTAGGTCACCGCCTTGCCGTGGTAGACCTCCTTGCTCCCCTTGAGATAGGCCTTGCCGTTGCGCACCTCCAGTTCGGAACTGTCCACCGAGCAGCCGGAGAGCAGCAGCAACGCCGCCGCCAGCGCCAGCGCCGCCGCCGCCGTTCGCCATCGTCCGGACCCGCCCCACGCCTCGATGTTCATGGTTCCGCTCCTCGATATTTCACACCCGCAGGATCCTGCCGCCTTCGGGCCATTCCCTCCCGGAGTTTTGAATTTATAGCCATTACATTTAAAAATTGCCCCTGGCGTCAAGCAGCGCCCGGGTTATGCAACCAACTCCTCAACCACGAAAACGTCATTCCCGCGAAAGCGGGAATCCAGCGGCGGGGGAGGGAAATGCAGAGATCGCTACGAGGAACCAAGCCCCCTTTCCGTTT